>NZ_VMMT01000063.1:0-8397 GCF_013277355.1 Streptococcus sp. 1343 | reverse complement strand
TAGACGGGGCTGTTTTGTTGGCTTGTACTCAATGAAAATCAAAGAGCAAACTAGGAAGCTAGCCGTAGGTTGCTCAAAACACCGTTTTGAGGTTGCAGATAGAACTGACGAAGTCAGTAACATATATACGGCAAGGCGAAGCTGACGTGGTTTGAAGAGATTTTCGAAGAGTATTAAATACTGAAAAGTTGTCCGAGTAAGAAGGTAACGCCCATAGTTAAGAGACCAATAGCAAGGTTCCGAATCATAGCTGTTTTGGTTGGGGCTTTTCCAAGTTTGGCACTAGTATAACCAGTGAGAAGAAGGGCCACACCGACGATAAGGACAGTAACAGGGATGCGGTATTCACTTGGGAAAATGGTCACTGAGAGCATTGGAGGCAAACTTCCAAGGAAAAAAGAAATAAAGCTAGAGATGGCAGCATGCCAAGGATTGGTAAACTCTTCATACTCAATACCGTATTTTTCCTCTACCAAAGCCTTGAGCGGATTATTTAAAAAGGCCTTGTTGGTCAAGAGTTGGGCAGAGGTTTCACATTCTCCATTTTGGATATAGGCAACATAAAGGGACTTTTTGGCTAGTTCCATATCTTGGTCTAGCAAGAGTTTTTCTCGCGAAACGGCAGCTTCTTCGGTATCTTTTGGAGTTGAAACGGATACATATGCTCCACCAGCCATTGAAAAGGCACCAGCTAAGATAGCCGCAAACCCTGATAAAAAGATAATCCAGATATTGGTCGTGGCACTGGCAACTCCGATAACCACACCAGCAATGGAAATAATTCCATTGTTAGCATCAAGAACACCCGCACGCAGGATATTTAAACGACCTGCAAAATTTGAATCAATTTTGTGATTTGTTTCTGACATACTAATCTCCTTTTTATCCAGTATAAAGGAAAAATATAGGGAAATCAATCTTTTAAAAGTATCTGAAAAAAGTTGCACGATTTTAATGATATAAAAATGTCGACATCTTTTCTGATAGATCAAACACCGAAGGTAAAGAGTATAGAATAGCATAAAAATTTTAAATTAAATACGATAAACATTTTGTTCACTTTATAATCGTTTACAAGAAAATAAGTAGTATTAAATCAAATAAAATCCAAATATTTTGCGAACTTTTTATATTTTTTTCGTAAACCGCTTTACAAGTTCTTAAAAACATGATATAGTAATAAAGCTTAGAAAATGAGATGATGTTTTCTAGCAAATATAAACCCAAGTAAAAAATGCCTACGGACAGGCAGGGTTGAATGCCGAAGCGTGGTTGAAAAGCCACATTATTGATAGGGTTAAAAGCCTACTTTTATAAGTTGATGTTAGGACGTTTGTCCTAATTCATAAATTTTTAGTGTGGTGAAAGCACACGTCATCTTGTGAAACGATCAATAAAGTACGTAATATTTGCTACTAGAGAGTTAGGAAACATCGGGAACAGACATACTCAACAGAAACAAACATAAAAACGTCAGAAGATTGCAGAGCAGGTGGAAACCTGCTCTTTTTTCATGAGTCAACCTTTAGTCGCCTTTATCTTCTTGAGGCACTAAAAATACGGTAAAGGAGTAAGTCTTGAAGAAGTTAGATCAAAACCAAGCCCCAATTTATGAGGCTTTGGTGAAGTTACGCAAGAAAAGGATTGTTCCCTTTGATGTTCCAGGTCACAAGCGTGGACGAGGAAATCCAGAACTTGTCGAACTGTTAGGAGAAAAATGTGTAGGCATTGATGTCAATTCGATGAAACCCTTGGATAATCTAGGACACCCTATTTCGATTATTCGAGATGCAGAGGAGCTGGCTGCAGATGCTTTTGGAGCTAGCCATGCTTTTCTCATGATTGGTGGAACAACCTCATCGGTGCAGACTATGATTCTGTCAACCTGCAAGGCAGGAGATAAGATTATTCTTCCGAGAAATGTTCACAAATCTGCCATCAATGCGCTGGTTCTATGTGGTGCCATTCCCATCTATATCGAGATGAGTGTAGATCCTAAGATTGGTATCGCTTTAGGTCTTGAAAATGACCGAGTAGCCCAGGCCATAAAGGACCATCCAGATGCCAAGGCCATTTTGATTAACAATCCTACTTACTATGGCATCTGTTCAGACCTAAAGGGTTTGACAGAAATGGCTCATGAAGCTGGCATGATGGTTTTAGTAGATGAAGCCCACGGAGCGCATTTGCATTTCACTGATAAACTTCCAATTTCTGCTATGGATGCAGGGGCTGATATGGCAGCAGTTTCCATGCATAAGTCTGGTGGGAGTTTGACCCAAAGCTCCATTTTACTTATCGGGGAGCAGATGAATTCTGAATACGTTCGTCAGATCATCAACCTGACCCAATCAACATCTGCTTCTTACCTGTTGATGGCTAGTTTGGATATTTCACGTCGCAACTTGGCCCTTCGTGGTAAAGAGTCGTTTGAAAAGGTCATTGAACTGTCTGAGTATGCTCGCCGTGAAATCAATGCTATCGGTGGATACTATGCCTACTCAAAAGAGTTAATAGATGGTGTGTCGGTCTGTGATTTTGATGTAACCAAGCTGTCAGTTTACACTCAGGGTATTGGCTTAACAGGTATCGAGGTTTATGACTTCCTACGAGACGAATACGACATTCAGATTGAGTTTGGTGATATTGGCAATATCTTGGCCTATATTTCGATTGGTGATCGCATCCAAGACATCGAGCGCTTGGTCGGTGCTTTGGCTGACATCAAGAGACTCTATTCACGAGATGGGAAGGACTTGATAGCAGGAGAATATATTCAGCCCGAGTTGGTGTTATCTCCTCAGGAAGCCTTCTATTCAGAGAGAAAAAGTTTGACCTTGGATGAATCTGTTGGACAGGTCTGTGGAGAATTTGTCATGTGCTATCCTCCAGGGATTCCTATCTTGGCTCCTGGTGAACGCATTACTCGTGAAATTGTAGACTATATCCAATTTGCTAAGGAACGTGGTTGCTCCCTCCAAGGGACGGAAGATCCTGAGGTCAATCACATCAACGTCATTAAGAGAAAGGATAACTAGATGGATTTATGGTTTTCTGAAGTTCATACTCCAGATGTCAAATTGTCCCTGCGAACAGCCAAGCAACTCTACGCTGGTAAAAGTGAATGGCAGGATATCGAAGTCTTGGATACCCCAGCTTTTGGGAAAATACTGATTTTAAATGGGCACGTCTTGTTTTCAGATGCGGATGACTTTGTCTACAACGAAATGACCGTTCATGTTCCCATGGCTGTGCATCCCAATCCAAAGAAAGTCTTGGTTATTGGGGGTGGCGACGGTGGTGTTGCTCAAGTATTAACACTCTATCCTGAGCTGGAACAAATCGATATCGTGGAACCAGATGAGATGTTGGTTGAGGTTTGTCGTGAGTATTTCCCAGACTTTGCTGCAGGGCTAGATGATCCACGTGTTACTATTTACTACCAAAATGGGCTACGCTTTTTGCGAAACTGCGAAGATGACTATGATATTATCATCAACGACGCGACGGATCCATTTGGACATACGGAAGGGCTCTTTACCAAGGAATTTTACGGTAATAGTTATCGTGCTCTGAAAGAAGACGGTATAATGATTTACCAGCATGGGAGTCCCTTCTTTGATGAGGATGAGTCAGCTTGCCGAAGCATGCATCGCAAGGTCAATCAAGCCTTTCCAATCAGTCGGGTTTATCAGGCCCATATACCAACCAGTCCAGCTGGCTATTGGTTGTTTGGATTTGCTTCGAAAAAATACCACCCTGTCAAAGATTTTGACAAGGAAGGCTGGAAAAAACGCCAGCTTTTCACAGAATACTACACTGCAAACTTACACGTGGGAGCCTTTATGTTGCCCAAGTATGTTGAGGACATTTTAGAAGAAGAGGAAGGAAAAAAATGAGTCGTTTATTAGTTATTGGATGTGGGGGCGTTGCCCAAGTTGCTATTTCAAAGATTTGTCAGGATAGCGAAACCTTTACAGAGATTATGATTGCCAGCCGTACCAAGTCAAAATGTGATGACTTGAAAGCGAAGTTAGAAGGCAAAACAAGTACAAAGATTGAGACAGCTGCTCTTGATGCTGACAAGGTTCAAGAAGTCATTGCCTTGATTGAAAGCTACAAGCCAGAAGCTGTTTTGAACGTAGCTTTACCATATCAAGATTTAACAATTATGGATGCCTGTTTGGCAACAGGTGTCCACTATATCGACACAGCTAACTACGAGGCAGAGGATACAGAAGATCCTGAGTGGCGTGCCATCTATGAGAAACGTTGCAAGGAACTTGGTTTTACAGCCTACTTTGACTACTCATGGCAATGGGCTTATCAGGAGAAATTCAAAGAAGCTGGCTTGACCGCTCTTCTTGGTTCTGGTTTTGACCCAGGTGTGACCAGCGTCTTTTCTGCCTATGCTCTCAAACACTACTTTGATGAAATCCACTATATCGACATTTTAGACTGTAATGGTGGTGACCACGGTTATCCATTTGCGACAAACTTTAACCCAGAAATCAACCTACGTGAGGTTTCTGCGCCAGGTTCTTACTGGGAAGATGGTAGGTGGGTTGAAGTGGAAGCTATGTCAATCAAGCGTGAGTACGATTTCCCTCAGGTCGGACAAAAAGACATGTATCTCCTTCACCATGAAGAAATTGAATCATTGGTCAAGAACATTCCAGGTGTCAAACGCATTCGTTTCTTTATGACCTTTGGTCAATCTTACTTGACGCACATGAAATGTCTTGAAAATGTTGGACTCCTTCGTACGGATACCATTAACTTCAATGGACAAGACATTGTTCCAATTCAATTCTTAAAAGCCTTGCTTCCAGATCCAGCCAGCCTTGGTCCACGCACGGTTGGTAAAACCAATATCGGTTGTATCTTTACAGGTGTCAAAGATGGCGTTGAAAAGACCATCTACATCTACAATGTCTGCGACCATCAGGAATGTTACGCAGAAGTTGGTTCACAAGCCATTTCTTACACGACAGGCGTTCCAGCCATGATTGGGACAAAATTAGTTATGAATGGTACTTGGAAACAAGCAGGAGTTTACAACCTTGAAGAATTAGATCCAGATCCATTCATGGAAGCTTTGAATGAGTATGGTTTGCCTTGGGTTGTGGTTGAGAATCCACAAATGGTGGACTAATGAAGTTAGAACAAGTACCAACGCCAGCTTACATCATTGACTTGGCAAAGTTAGAAGGCAACTGCCGCATTTTACAATATGTACAAGAAGAATCTGGTTGCAAGGTTTTGCTTGCCCAGAAGGCATATTCCCTTTACAAAACCTATCCCTTGATTAGCCAGTATCTATCTGGTACGACAGCCAGTGGACTCTATGAAGCTAAGCTCGCTAGAGAAGAGTTCCCGGGTGAAGTCCATGTCTTTGCGCCAGCCTTTAAGGATGCGGACATGGAGGAATTACTAGAGATAACGGACCATATCGTCTTTAACTCAGAGAGGCAGTTGCGCAAACACGGGCCTCGTTGTCGGGAGGCTGGTATCAGTGTTGGTTTACGTCTCAATCCTCAGTGTTCAACACAGGGTGACCATGCGCTCTATGACCCTTGTGCACCTGGTTCTCGTTTTGGCGTTACACTAGATAAAATTCCTAGTGATTTGCTGGATTTGGTGGATGGTCTTCATTTTCACACCCTTTGCGAGCAGGGAGCAGATGATTTACAAACAACTTTGAAAGCAGTAGAAGCGCAGTTTGGTCCTTACTTACATGAGGTCAAATGGCTCAATATGGGTGGTGGACATCATATTACAAGAGATGACTATGATGTGGACTTGCTGATTTCTGAGATTAATCGTATTCGCGAAACCTATCAACTCGATGTTTACATCGAGCCTGGTGAAGCTATTGCGCTCAATGCGGGTTATTTAACAACTGAGGTATTAGATATTGTAGAAAACGGTATGGAAATCTTGGTTTTAGATGCCTCTGCGACCTGCCATATGCCTGATGTACTTGAGATGCCCTATCGTCCACCTTTGAGAAATGGCTTTGAGGCACAGGAAAAAGCCCATACCTACAGACTTTCTTCTAATACCTGTCTGACGGGCGATGTAATTGGTGATTATAGTTTTGAAAATCCTGTTGAGATTGGAGATAGACTTTACTTTGAGGACATGGCTATTTACTCATTTGTTAAAAATAATACCTTTAATGGTATTGGATTGCCAAGTCTTTATCTCATGGATGATCAGGGTGACTGTAGCTTAGTCAAAGCCTTTGGCTATCAAGATTTTAAAGGGAGATTATCATGATGGACAGTCCCACAAAATTAGGCTATCGTATGCCAGCAGAGTACGAACTACATCATGGTACCCTCATGATATGGCCGACTCGACCAGGTTCATGGCCCTTTCAAGGAAAGGCTGCTAAAAGAGCTTTCAGCCAGATTATTAAGACCATAGCAGAAGGAGAAAGAGTCTATCTTTTGGTGGACCAAGACTACTTAGCTGAAGCCCAATCTTATCTTGGAGACAAGGTTGTTTATTTAGACATTCCCACCAATGATGCCTGGGCGCGTGATACAGGCCCAACCATTCTTGTCAATGATAAAGGCCAGAAATTAGCCGTGGATTGGTCTTTCAATGCTTGGGGTGGAGCTGTAGATGGTCTCTACCAAGACTATGAAGATGATGATCAAGTAGCCAGTAATTTTGCTGAGGCCTTGGAAATGCCTGTTTATGATGCCAAACCTTTTGTCCTAGAAGGCGGAGCGATACATAGCGATGGTCAAGGAACCATTCTCGTGACTGAAAGTTGTTTGCTTAGTCCTGGTCGCAATCCTCATCTTAGTAAAGAGGAAATCGAAAATACCTTATTAGAGTGCCTTGGCGCTGAAAAAGTTATTTGGCTTCCTTATGGTATTTATCAGGATGAAACCAATGAACACGTTGACAATGTTTCAGCCTTTGTTGGTCCTGCAGAGCTTGTTTTGGCTTGGACAGATGATCAAAACGATCCTCAGTATGCCATGTCAAAAGCAGATCTCGAATTCTTAGAGCAAGAAACAGATGCAAAAGGTCGTCACTTCACTATTCATAAACTTCCAATTCCAGCTCTTCATCAAGTTGTAACCGAAGAGGATTTGCCAGGCTACATCTATGAAGAAGGAGAAGAAGAGCGATACGCAGGTGAACGACTAGCAGCTTCCTACGTAAACTTTTATATTGCCAACAAGGCTGTCCTAGTTCCTCAGTTTCAAGATAAAAACGACCAAGTAGCCTTAGATATTCTCAGTGAGTGTTTCCCAGACCGTAAAGTTGTCGGAATTCCAGCCAGAGATATTCTCTTAGGTGGTGGCAATATCCACTGTATCACCCAACAAATCCCAGAATAGGAGAAAAAGATGAGAAATGTAAGAGTTGCAGCCATTCAGATGCAATGCGCCAAGGATGTGGCAACAAATATTCAAACCGCAGAGCGTTTAGTACGTCAGGCTGCAGAACAAGGCGCACAAATTATTCTCTTGCCCGAGTTGTTTGAACGTCCCTATTTCTGTCAGGAACGTCAGTATGACTACTACCAGCATGCCCAGTCGGTGACAGACAATACAGCTATTCAGCATTTTAAAACCATTGCCAAGGAGCTAAAGGTCGTTTTACCAATCAGTTTCTATGAAAAAGATGGTAATGTCTTGTATAACTCTATTGCCGTCATTGATGCAGATGGTGAGGTGCTGGGTGTTTATCGAAAGACCCACATACCAGATGACCATTATTATCAAGAAAAATTTTATTTCACACCTGGCAACACAGGTTTCAAGGTCTGGGATACTCTCTATGCCAAGATCGGGATCGGTATCTGTTGGGATCAATGGTTCCCTGAAACAGCCCGCTGTCTTGCGTTAAATGGTGCTGAATTGCTCTTTTATCCTACAGCCATTGGTTCAGAGCCAATTTTAGATACGGATAGTTGTGGTCATTGGCAACGTACCATGCAAGGACACGCAGCAGCAAATATTGTTCCAGTCATCTCAGCCAATCGTTATGGATTGGAAGAGGTCACGCCTAGTGAGGAAAATGGCGGACAGAGTTCCAGTCTTGACTTCTACGGTTCCTCCTTTATGACGGATGAAACAGGAGCTATTCTAGAACGAGCTGAAAGACAAGAAGAAGCTGTTCTGTTAGCTACTTATGACCTAGACAAGGGAGCAAGTGAACGCCTAAACTGGGGCTTGTTTCGAGATAGAAGACCAGAAATGTATCAACGAATTACGGACTAGTAGGGGAGAAATGAGAGGTTCATTCTGCTAGACTAACTTCTTATTAGCAACTATAAGATACTATGGTATCTAGTAAATCGATTTTTATGATTCACTATTCTTTTATCTTGATTAGTCCGTATTTTATACTAGACTTCCTGCAAAACTA
>NZ_VMMT01000062.1:0-32054 GCF_013277355.1 Streptococcus sp. 1343 | reverse complement strand
TTGTTATGACGCGCTTACGAAGAATGTTCGTCTCTTAGAAGCCAATCAGGTTGAAGAATTAGGGTTTGAGATAGAAGTTTTATAAAAAATCAAAAAAATAAACAACAAAAACAAACACAAACTATTGACTTTTTCAAACAATAGTAGTATATTATGTTTGTGAGGACTAATTGACTGTTTTTTAAAGACAGCCAATACACTGCTGGAATCCAGCCTAGAAAAAATAAAAAGGAGTATACAATATGTCTATTGTTATCGGTGCAGATGCTGCAGGTTTGAGATTGAAAGAAGTGGTGAAAGACTTCTTGGAAAAGGAAAACTTCCACCTTGTGGATGTTACAGCTGAAGGTCAAGACTTTGTTGATGTGACTCTCGCTGTTGCTGCAGAAGTAAACAAAGAAGAACAAAACCTTGGTATCGTGATTGATGCTTATGGAGCTGGTCCATTTATGGTCGCAACTAAGATCAAAGGAATGGTTGCTGCAGAAGTTTCTGACGAACGTTCAGCTTATATGACTCGTGGCCACAACAACTCTCGTATGATCACTATGGGTGCACAACTTGTTGGTGATGAATTGGCTAAAAATATCGCTAAAGGATTTGTTAACGGTAAATATGATGGTGGACGTCACCAAATTCGTGTCGACATGTTGAACAAAATGTGCTAATTAGATTATAGTAAGAAAGGTAAGTTAAAAATGAGAATTGCAATTGGATGTGACCACATCGTAACAGATGAAAAAATGGCGGTTTCAGAATTTTTGAAATCAAAAGGATATGAAGTTATTGACTTTGGTACCTATGACCATACACGTACTCACTACCCAATCTTTGGTAAAAAAGTAGGGGAAGCTGTAACTAGCGGTCAAGCTGATCTTGGGGTATGTATCTGTGGTACTGGTGTTGGTATCAACAACGCTGTAAATAAAGTTCCAGGTGTTCGTTCTGCCTTGGTTCGTGATATGACAACAGCCCTTTATGCTAAAGAGCAATTGAACGCTAACGTTATCGGTTTTGGTGGTAAGATTACTGGTGAATTGCTTATGTGTGATATCATCGAAGCTTTCATCCATGCTGAATACAAACCATCTGAAGAAAACAAGAAATTGATTGCGAAAATTGAACACCTTGAAAGTCACAATGCTCGACAAACAGACGCAAACTTCTTCACTGAATTCCTTGAAAAATGGGATCGCGGAGAATACCACGACTAAGAGGTGACCTATGATTTTAACAGTCACAATGAACCCATCCATTGATATTTCCTATCCCTTGGATGAGTTAAAGATTGATACTGTCAATCGTGTGGTGGATGTAACCAAAACGGCTGGTGGTAAGGGGCTCAATGTTACCCGAGTACTTTCAGAATTTGGCGATTCTGTTCTTGCTACTGGTTTAGTAGGTGGCAAACTTGGTGAGTTTTTGGTTGAACATATCGATGATCAAGTAAAGAAAGATTTCTTCTCAATTCAGGGGGAAACTCGTAACTGTATCGCTATTCTTCATGGAGATAACCAAACAGAAGTTCTTGAAAAAGGTCCTGAAGTATTAGAACAGGAAGGTCAAGACTTTTTGGAACATTTCAAAAAACTCTTGGAGTCAGTTGAAGTAGTCGCTATCTCAGGTAGTCTGCCAGCTGGCCTTCCAGTTGATTACTATGCGAGCTTGGTAGAACTTGCTAATCAAGCTGGCAAGCCTGTTGTTTTGGACTGCTCTGGTGCAGCACTTCAGGCGGTTCTTGAATCACCACATAAACCAACAGTCATCAAACCAAATAATGAGGAATTATCTCAGCTTCTTGGAAGAGAAGTTTCTGAGGATTTGGATGAATTAAAAGAAGTACTTCAAGAACCTTTGTTTGCAGGTATTGAATGGATTATCGTTTCACTTGGTGCCAATGGTGCCTTTGCCAAACATGGTGACACTTTCTACAAGGTAGATATTCCTAGAATTCAGGTAGTCAACCCTGTTGGCTCTGGAGACTCTACTGTGGCAGGAATTTCTTCAGGACTTCTTCACAAAGAATCGGATGCAGCATTACTCATCAAGGCAAATGTCCTTGGTATGCTCAATGCTCAAGAAAAAATGACTGGTCATGTCAACATGGCCAACTATCAAGCTCTATATGATCAATTAATAGTAAAAGAGGTATAAAATGGCTTTAACAGAACAAAAACGTGCACGCTTAGAAAAACTTTCTGATGAAAATGGTATCATCTCAGCTCTTGCATTTGACCAACGTGGTGCTTTGAAACGCCTCATGGCTCAACACCAAACAGAAGAACCAACTGTGGCTCAAATGGAAGAACTTAAAGTTTTGGTAGCAGATGAATTGACCAAATACGCTTCATCAATGCTTCTTGACCCTGAGTATGGACTTCCAGCAACTAAAGCTCTTGATGAAAAAGCTGGTCTTCTCCTTGCTTATGAAAAAACAGGTTATGACACAACAAGTACAAAACGTTTGCCAGACTGCTTGGATGTTTGGTCTGCAAAACGTATTAAAGAAGAAGGTGCAGATGCAGTTAAATTCTTGCTTTACTATGATGTAGATAGCTCAGACGAACTCAACCAAGAAAAACAAGCTTACATCGAACGTATCGGTTCTGAATGTGTGGCTGAAGATATCCCATTCTTCCTTGAAATCCTTGCTTACGATGAAAAAATTGCTGACGCAGGTTCAGTAGAATACGCGAAAGTAAAACCACACAAAGTTATTGGTGCTATGAAAGTTTTCTCAGACCCACGCTTTAACATTGATGTCTTGAAAGTAGAAGTTCCTGTTAACATTAAATATGTTGAAGGTTTCGCTGAAGGTGAAGTAGTTTATACACGTGAAGAAGCAGCAGCCTTCTTCAAAGCACAAGATGAAGCAACTAACTTGCCATACATCTACTTGAGTGCTGGTGTATCAGCTAAACTCTTCCAAGATACTCTTGTATTTGCCCATGAATCAGGTGCAAACTTTAACGGAGTTCTTTGTGGCCGTGCTACATGGGCTGGATCAGTTGAAGCATACATCAAAGATGGTGAAGCAGCAGCTCGTGAATGGCTTCGCACAACTGGTTTTGAAAACATTGACGAACTCAACAAAGTTC
This sequence comes from Streptococcus sp. 1343, assembly GCF_013277355.1. NCBI lineage: Bacteria > Bacillati > Bacillota > Bacilli > Lactobacillales > Streptococcaceae > Streptococcus > Streptococcus sp. 1343. The sequence goes on along the minus strand of NZ_VMMT01000062.1, from coordinate 28,956 downwards.
TTCAGACAACAGCGACTTCATGGAAAGAACGCGTGTAAGAAAGTCCTTCTAGTTTAGGAACATGAATCTAAAAAAATTTTTAAAAAAGCCACATGTAAGGGTTTACAAAATAACTTACTTGTGCTATACTTAAATCACAAGTTAATACAAGGTGAGTGTTACTAAGTAATATTAGGCATGATCACAGGTGAATTAGAAATCGGCTGATTTTCTAGTTCATTTGTGGTCATTTTTTATACTCATATACCTTTAATATATAAAAGGAGGTTGACATGTATCGAATTCTAAATCCAATGAATCACAATGTCTCGCTTGTCAGAAATGATAAGGGAGAAGAAGTGATTGTGATTGGTAAGGGGATTGCATTCGGAAAGAAGAAGGGAGATTTGATTGCTGAACAGCAGGTTGAGAAAATCTTTCGGATGAAGACCGAAGAGTCAAGAGAAAACTTTATGGCTCTCCTCAAAGATGTTCCGCTTGATTTTATCACAGTGACCTATGAAATCATTGATAAGCTATCAAAGAAACATCATTATCCGATTCAAGAGTATCTCTACGTAACCTTGACAGATCATATTTATTGTTCTTACCAAGCTCTAGCACAAGGAAGGTACAAGGATAGTAATCTGCCAGATATTTCCACTAAGTATCCTGTCGCTTTTCAAATCGCAAATGAAGCATTTGAAATTTACCGTCAGAAGTTAGCAGATCATTTTCCTGAGGATGAAATTATTCGGATTGCTTATCATTTCATTAATGCCGAAGGTGAAAATGAAGTGGAACTTGTGGAGTCGATTGATAAGAGGAAAGAAATTCTCAGGAATGTTGAGGAAGTTCTAAAGGAATATGCAATTCAACGAACCAAAGAGAATAATCATTTCTATGATCGCTTTATGATTCATTTGAATTATTTCTTGGATTATTTAGACAGATCTAGAGATGATAACCAATCACTTCTGGATATGGAAGATCATATTAAACAATCCTATCCAAAAGCCTTCGAGATTGGTTCCAAGATCTATGATGTGATTACGCAACATACGGGTCTTGATTTGTATAAAAGTGAACGAGTTTATCTAGTTCTACATATCCAACGTTTATTGTCATAAAAATTTATTTAAAACTATATAAGGAGAATTCTATCATGAATAGAGAAGAAGTAACATTGTTAGGTTTTGAAATCGTAGCCTATGCTGGCGATGCTCGTTCAAAACTATTGGAAGCCTTGAAGGCTGCTGAAGCTGGTGATTTTGCAAAAGCGGACGCTCTTGTAGAGGAAGCTGGTAGCTGTATTGCTGAGGCTCACCACGCGCAAACAAGTCTATTGACTAAGGAAGCAGCTGGCGAGGATTTGGCTTATAGTGTAACCATGATGCATGGCCAAGACCACTTGATGACAACTATCTTATTAAAAGATTTGATGCACCACTTAATCGAACTCTACAAGAGAGGAGTTAAATAATGAATAAACTAATTGCATTTATCGAGAAAGGAAAGCCTTTCTTTGAGAAACTATCTCGTAATATCTATCTTCGTGCTATTCGTGATGGTTTCATTGCAGGTATGCCTGTTATTCTCTTCTCAAGTATCTTTATCTTAATTGCCTTTGTACCAAACTCATGGGGCTTTAAATGGTCTGATGAAGTTGTAGCTTTTCTGATGAAACCTTACAGCTATTCTATGGGTATTCTGGCTCTCTTGGTAGCTGGTACAACAGCTAAATCTTTGACTGACTCAGTCAATCGAAGCATGGAGAAAACCAATCAAATCAACTATATGTCAACATTGTTAGCAGCAATTGTTGGTTTGTTGATGTTGGCAGCTGATCCTATCGAAAATGGTCTAGCTACTGGATTCTTGGGGACAAAAGGTTTGCTTTCAGCCTTCCTTGCTGCCTTTGTTACCGTAGCCATCTATAAGGTTTGTGTTAAAAACAACGTCACTATTCGTATGCCTGACGAAGTTCCACCAAATATCTCACAAGTCTTTAAAGATGTGATTCCATTCACTCTCTCAGTTGTTTCACTTTATGCTCTTGATTTACTAGCTCGTCATTTTGTTGGTTCTAGTGTGGCAGAATCAATCGGTAAATTCTTTGCTCCACTCTTCTCTGCAGCTGATGGTTATCTAGGTATTACCATTATCTTTGGTGCCTTTGCCTTCTTCTGGTTTGTTGGGATTCATGGTCCATCTATCGTTGAACCTGCTATCGCAGCTATTACCTATGCCAATGCCGAAGTCAATTTGAACCTTCTCCAACAAGGTATGCACGCTGACAAGATTCTTACTTCTGGTACACAAATGTTTATCGTTACCATGGGTGGTACAGGTGCGACACTAGTTGTTCCATTCATGTTCATGTGGTTAACAAAATCTAAACGTAACCGTGCAATCGGACGTGCTTCAGTAGTTCCAACTTTCTTTGGTGTAAATGAACCAATCTTGTTTGGTGCACCACTTGTATTAAATCCAATCTTCTTCATTCCATTTATCTTTGCTCCAATCGCAAACGTTTGGATTTTCAAATTCTTTATTGAAACTCTTGGAATGAACTCATTCACTGCTAATCTACCATGGACAACTCCAGCTCCACTAGGTCTAGTTCTTGGAACTAGCTTCCAAGTGCTATCATTCATTCTTGCTGCCCTTCTAATCGTGGTTGACGTTGTCATTTACTATCCATTCCTTAAGGTCTATGATGAACAAATTCTTGAAGAAGAACGTTCAGGTAAGTCTAATGATGAATTGAAAGAAAAAGTTGCTGCAAACTTCAACACTGCAAAAGCGGATGCTATTCTTGAAAAAGCGGGTGTAGAAGCAGCACAAAATACAATCACTAAAGAAACAAATGTCCTCGTTCTCTGTGCAGGTGGAGGAACAAGTGGTCTCCTTGCAAATGCTTTGAATAAGGCAGCAGCAGAATACAATGTCCCTGTGAAAGCAGCAGCAGGCGGCTATGGTGCTCACCGTGAAATGTTGCCAGAGTTTGATTTGGTTATCCTTGCCCCTCAAGTTGCTTCAAACTTTGAAGATATGAAAGCAGAAACAGATAAGCTCGGTATTAAACTAGCGAAAACAGAAGGCGCTCAATACATCAAATTAACTCGTGATGGAAAAGGTGCCCTAGCATTCGTACAAGCGCAATTCGATTAAGGCTAGGGACTGTGAAACAGTCTCCTATCCTTACGGAAATCGCTATGGCGAATTTCCTAATCGCCTTGTTAATTCGTCGGTAAAAAGATATCGTTTTTACCTCCTCATGTCACAATTCGATTAAGGCTAGGAACTGTGAAACAGTCTCCTATCCTTACGGAAATCGCTATGGCGAATTTCCTAATCGCCTTATTAATTCGGTGACTTGGTACAAGAAGTGAGATGGAAAAGGATGGCTCACTGACTCCCCTCCTCTCACTTTTACTTTATTTAAATCAAGAAATAGGTGAAAAAAATGACAAAAACACTTCCAAAAGACTTTATTTTTGGTGGCGCAACAGCTGCCTATCAAGCAGAAGGTGCTACACATACTGATGGTAAAGGACCAGTAGCGTGGGATAAATATCTTGAAGATAACTACTGGTACACTGCAGAACCAGCCAGTGATTTTTACAATCGATACCCAGTTGACCTTAAGCTAGCAGAAGAGTATGGTGTCAATGGTATTCGAATTTCTATTGCTTGGTCACGTATTTTCCCAACCGGTTACGGTCAAGTAAATCAAAAGGGTGTTGAGTATTATCATAATCTATTTGCAGAATGTCACAAACGTCACGTTGAACCTTTTGTAACTCTCCATCACTTTGACACGCCAGAAGCTCTCCACTCAAATGGAGACTTCTTAAACCGTGAAAATATTGAACACTTTGTAGACTACGCAGCCTTCTGTTTTGAAGAATTTCCAGAAGTAAACTATTGGACAACCTTTAATGAAATTGGGCCAATTGGTGATGGTCAATACTTGGTTGGTAAATTCCCTCCAGGTATTCAGTACGACCTTGCCAAAGTTTTCCAATCGCACCACAATATGATGGTTTCTCATGCACGCGCTGTGAAACTATATAAAGATAAAGGATATAAAGGTGAAATTGGTGTTGTTCACGCTCTGCCAACTAAGTATCCTTTGGATCCTAAAAATCCAGCAGATGTTCGTGCAGCTGAGTTGGAAGATATTATTCACAATAAATTTATCTTGGATGCAACTTATCTAGGTCGCTATTCAGCTGAAACGATGGAAGGTGTCAACCATATCTTATCAGTCAATGGTGGTAGCTTGGATCTTCGTGAAGAAGATTTTACAGCATTAGAAGCAGCAAAAGACTTGAATGATTTTCTAGGCATCAACTACTATATGAGTGATTGGATGGAAGCATTTGATGGAGAAACTGAAATTATCCATAATGGTAAGGGTGAGAAAGGAAGCTCTAAATACCAAATCAAAGGTGTTGGTCGTCGTGTAGCTCCTGACTATGTACCACGTACGGATTGGGATTGGATTATCTACCCTCAAGGTTTGTATGACCAAATCATGCGCGTGAAGAAAGATTATCCGAACTACAAGAAGATTTACATCACTGAAAATGGTCTTGGATATAAAGATGAGTTCGTTGATAACACTGTTTACGATGATGGCCGTATTGATTATGTGAAACAACACTTAGAGGTCTTGTCTGATGCGATTGCAGATGGAGCTAATGTAAAAGGTTACTTCATTTGGTCATTGATGGACGTCTTCTCATGGTCAAACGGTTATGAAAAACGTTACGGTCTCTTCTATGTAGACTTTGAAACTCAAGAACGTTATCCTAAGAAATCAGCTCACTGGTACAAGAAAGTAGCGGAAAGTCAGATTATAGACTAGTAGAATGAGTCATTAGATATAGAATTCTAGTGAGGCAAAAAGATGTTCAAAGATTTTATCCAATCTATTTATGAAAAAGTTTATATTATCAATTTTGATAAATGTTCTCAAATACCTTGTTTGACTAATGAGGAGCTGAAAAAACTTGGAAAATGGTATGTCTCTACCGGTAAAGAATGGATTTGCCATTCAGACTATGAGCTAGAAGAATTTAAAAATTTGTTTTTAAATTTTATCAATCCTGAAGAACGGGATACTATCTCCTTTGATTCAGATTTTATGCCGTTTCAACAATCATAAGCAATTTCCAAAAAAGTTAAATCTTATATCTAGTACTCTGCAAAACTCTTATCTAATCACGTTGCTTATACTCAATGAAAATCAAAGAGCAACTTTAAACTAGGAAGCGAGTCGCAGATTTCTCAATGCATAGCTTTGAGGTGGCAGATAAAGCAATTGGGCAAAAAGTCTTTGATACAGAAAAACGCATAATATCAGGTGTTGAAAAACCTTGATACTATGCGTTTTATTGTGGGAAGATTTACTTTTTTTCTTCTGAAATTGAGTTGTTACTCAGGCTCTTTCAGTTTATTAAGGCTTGATGACTTTAATGTGTTTAGATAGCTTAAAAAGGATTGAATCACTTAGTTTAGAATCTGAAACAATAGTATCAAGATTTGATACATTATAAAAAGTATAAAAATCAAACTTATTGAACTTACTATGATCTGCGAGTAAATATTTTTTATTAGAATTATTTAAAGCGATGCGTTGAGCCTCTCCCTCTTCCTCGCTAAAAGTAGCTAGAGCTCCGTTTTGAATACCATTACAGCTAACGAAAGCTTTAGAAAATTGGAGATTAGAGAGATTTTGTAGGGTCAATGTGCCAACAAAAGCACCTGTAATATCGCGATAATTTCCACCTATCAAAATCAAATCTGTTAATTTTCGTTCGCTTAAAATCAGAAAAACAGGTAGACTGTTGGTTACGACGCGGATATTGTCAATAGGCAACTCACGCGCAAAAAACTCTAATGTTGTTCCTGGTCCAATGAAAATAGTTTCTCTTTCTTCTACTAGACTGCCTGCAAAATGGGCTATTTCTTGTTTTTCTGCCGTTTGGAGGGCTTGTTTTTCAATATTTGATCGCTCATTAGTCAAAAGGGAGTTGGTTCGAAGTTTTTCAGCTCCACCATGCACACGAATCAGCAAATCTTTATCAGCTAATTCCTGTAAATAGCGCCTTGCAGTCATATCTGAAACGGCTATTTCGTCCATAATCTGTTTAACCGTTATGGTTCCTTTACTATTTACTATCTCTAAAATTTTGGCTAATTTTTCTTGTTTGAGCATATTATCACCTCGTTTCCTACTACTATCTTACCATAAACTAGCTCATCATTCAAATACAAAAACAACAAAATGAAACAAAAACAAAAATATCGAAGTTTGTTTTCAAAACTTTCGATATTTTTGTTGGGTTATAACTTTGATGTTTCTAGTTTACTTTTTGATGATTGAGAGTGATGGAGAATTAGTCTAAACCGTAGTTATAGTCATCATCTTGCATGGCTTCAACTTCACCAAGGAGGTAACCATTTCCGACTTGAGAGAAGAAGTCGTGGTTAGATGTTCCTGTTGAAATACCGTTCATAACGATTGGGTTGACATCTTCAGCCGAGTCTGGGAAGAGTGGATCTTGTCCCAGATTCATGAGAGCCTTGTTAGCATTGTAACGAAGGAAGGTTTTAACTTCTTCCGTCCAACCAACACCGTCATAGAGGCTCTCTGTGTAGCCTTCTTCATTTTCATAAAGAGTATAGAGTAAGTCGTACATCCATTCTTTTAGCTTTTCTTGCTCTTCTTCAGGTAATTCATTGAAACCAAGTTGGAATTTGTAACCAATGTAGGTTCCGTGAACAGATTCATCACGAATAATCAATTTGATGATTTCCGCAACGTTGGCAAGTTTGTTGTTACCAAGATAGTAGAGGGGAGTGAAGAAACCTGAATAGAAGAGGAAGGTTTCTAGGAAAACGCTAGCAACTTTCTTTTCAAGTGGGCTACCGTTTAGGTAGATTTCGTTGACAATCTCAGCCTTCTTTTGTAGGTAAGGATTGGTATTGGTCCATTCGAAAATTTCTTCGATCTCAGCCTTAGTATTTAAGGTAGAAAAGATTGAAGAGTAAGATTTAGCGTGAACAGATTCCATAAATTGGATGTTATTGAAAACAGCTTCCTCATGTGGTGTACGGATGTCTGCGCGAAGGGCTTGAACCCCAGTTTCAGATTGCATAGTGTCAAGAAGGGTTAAACCACCAAAAACTTTTCCGACCAAGTCTTTCTCTTTGTTAGATAGCTTTCTCCAGTCATCCAAGTCGTTTGATAAGGGAATACGTGTATCGAGCCAAAATTGCTCCGTCAGTTTTTCCCAAGTTGATTTGTCGATGACATCTTCGATGGCATTCCAGTTAATGGCTTTGTAGTAAGTTTCCATTTAAAATCTCTTTCTGTATTTAGTATTGCGAACTCACAATTATTTCTACTTTACCATAATTCTATAGGAGTATCGCACAAAAAGTCGGAAGCCCGACTTTTAAAATGTTACATAAATTATGTTATGACATAGTAGATTTGATTTTATCAGTGCTGCTTAGGGAAAAATAATGTTTCTATGCTAGAAACTAAATCACACAGCTTTCACATTGGTTGGCGCCGACTTCTCCACCGTCATCTGTAAAGGTACGGACGTAGTAGATAGACTTGATTCCCTTGTTAAAGGCATAGTTACGAAGGATGGACAAATCACGTGTCGTTTGTTTATTTTCCCTCTTCCATTCGTAAAGGCCTTTTGGAATGTCACTGCGCATGAAGAGGGTGAGTGAAAGTCCTTGATCCACGTGTTCAGTCGCAGCAGCGTAAACATCGATGACTTTACGCATATCCATATCGTAGGCAGAAGTGTAGTAAGGAATGGTTTCTGTAGATAAGCCAGCAGCAGGGTAGTAGATTTTACCAATTTTCTTCTCTTGGCGTTCTTCGATACGTTGCGTAATCGGGTGGATAGAAGCAGAAACGTCGTTGATATAGCTGATAGAACCATTTGGCGCTACAGCAAGGCGATTTTGGTGGTAAAGACCATCTGCTTGAACCTTGTCGCGAAGTTCAGCCCAGTCAGCAGCACTCGGGATAAAGACGTCTTTGAAGAGTTCTTTAACACGGTCTGATGTTGGAACAAATTCACCAGTTACATACTTGTCAAAGTAACTTCCCTTAGCATAGTCTGATTTTTCAAAGTTGTGGAAGGTAATACCACGTTCACGCGCGATATTGTTTGACTCAACTAAAGTCCAGTAGTTCATAAGCATAAAGTAGATGCCTGTAAATTCAACAGACTCAGGCGATCCATATTCAATCAGTTGTTGTGCAAGGTAGCTGTGAAGTCCCATGGCACCAAGACCAAAGGTATGAGCTTGGCTATTTCCATGGTCAATAGTTGGTACAGCTACGATGTGTGAACTATCTGTAACGAAAGTTAAAGCACGAACCATAGCACGGATTGAGCGACCAAAGTCAGGTGAAGTCATCATGTTGACCACGTTGGTTGAACCAAGGTTACATGAAACATCCGTCCCCATTTGAAGGAATTCTTGAGCATCGTTGATCAAGCTTGGTTCTTGGACTTGAAGAATCTCAGAACACAAGTTACTCATGATAATCTTTCCATCAACAGGATTTGCACGGTTAGCCGTATCAATGTTGACGACATAAGGGTAGCCAGACTCTTGTTGTAATTTAGAGATTTCAGTTTCCAAATCACGCGCCTTGATTTTTGTCTTGCGAATATTTGGATTTGCGACCAATTCATCGTATTTTTCAGTAATGTCGATGTAGTTGAATGGCATATTGTATTCTTTTTCTACAGAGTAAGGGCTGAAGAGGTACATTTCTTCATTTTTACGAGCCAATTCGTAGAATTTATCTGGTACTACAACACCAAGTGATAGGGTTTTGACACGAACTTTTTCATCGGCGTTTTCTTTCTTAGTTGAAAGGAAGGCGATGATGTCTGGGTGAAAGACGTTGAGGTAGACAACACCGGCACCTTGACGTTGCCCCAATTGGTTGGAGTAAGAGAAGCTGTCTTCAAAAAGCTTCATAACTGGAACGACCCCAGAAGCTGCTCCTTCATACCCTTTAATAGGAGAACCAGCTTCACGAAGGTTGCTGAGGGTAATTCCCACACCACCACCAATACGTGAAAGTTGAAGAGCCGAGTTGATAGAACGTCCGATAGAGTTCATATCATCAGTTACTTGGATCAGGAAGCAAGATACTAACTCCCCACGACGAGCACGACCTGCGTTCAAAAAGGAAGGAGTAGCAGGTTGGTAGCGTTGGTGGATGATTTCATTGGCAATATCGATTGCAACAGCTTCATTCCCATCAGCGAAATAAAGGGCGTTAAAGAAGACACGGTCTTCCATGCTTTCAAGATAGTATTCACCGTCGTTAGTTTTCAAAGCATATTGATTGTAAAACTTATAAGCTGCCATGAAAGACTTGAATTGGAAATTTTGGTCTTTGATAAATTGAGCCAATTCTTCCAAGAACTCTGGACGGTATTTCTTGATAAAGGCTGTTTCGATGTAGTTGTGGTCAATGAGGTAGTTGATTTTATCTTTAATTGAATCAAAAACCATAGTGTTTGGAACGACATTTTCTTTAAAGAAGGCATCCAAGGCTTCCTTATCTTTATGAAGCATGATTTGTCCATTAACAGGACGGTTGATTTCGTTATTGAGACGGAAGTAAGTCACGTCTTCAAGATGTTTTAATCCCATAAAATTTCCCTTATCTAATTACAAAAGAAAGGCCTCTAAGTTAGCCCTAGAAGCAGTTTCTTCTGGATGATGTACTAAGATTATGCTAATTGTTTCAGTTTTCCTGGTTGGAAACCTGAAAAGACTTCAGTTGGTGTTTGAATAATAGGAGCTGCGCTAAAACCGAGTTCTTTGACTTGATCGATGTACTCAGGCTGCTCATCAAGATTGATTTCTTTATATTCAACGTTATTACTGTCCAAGAAACGCTTGGTCATTTTACATTGGACACAATTGTTTTTAGAATAAACGGTTACCATTGTGTAACTCCTCTTCAAAATTTAATACTATCTTAGTATATCAGAAAATAAAATTTTGTCAATGATTTGAACTAAATATAGTGGTCTATTTTTCTAGTCAAGCTCACAAAACACAATATGTAGTGTTTGTTTTATAAAACAGCAATGATTATCCTATAAATCGTTTTTAAAGAAACTATATCCTGTGTTTTGTTATATAGGATAGAAGATTTTCAGCAAGTTATCTGAAAGGAAATTGAAGGAAAATCCAGAAAATGCTTGAAAAAAATCCTAGAAGATGGTATAATACCAAACTGTAAGGGTTATCACATATAACTCAAAAAAAGAAAGAACAAAAGGAGAGTCAAACTATGGCTTCTAAAGATTTCCACGTAGTGGCAGAAACAGGTATTCACGCACGTCCAGCAACATTGTTGGTGCAAACTGCTAGCAAATTTGCTTCAGATATCACTCTTGAATACAAAGGTAAATCAGTTAACCTTAAATCAATTATGGGTGTTATGAGTCTTGGTGTTGGCCAAGGTGCTGACGTAACTATCTCAGCTGAAGGTGCAGATGCAGATAACGCCATCGCTGCAATCTCAGAAACAATGGAAAAAGAAGGATTGGCATAAGGGAAATGACAGAAATGCTTAAAGGAATCGCAGCATCTGACGGTGTTGCAGTTGCAAAAGCATATCTACTCGTTCAACCGGATTTGTCATTCGAGACTGTTTCAGTCGAAGATACAAACGCAGAAGAGGCTCGTTTGGATGTTGCTCTTGAAGCTTCTCAAAACGAGCTTTCTCTTATCCGCGAGAAAGCTGTAGGTACGCTTGGTGAAGAAGCGGCTCAAGTTTTTGACGCTCATTTGATGGTTCTTTCTGACCCAGAATTGATTGGTCAGATTAAAGAAACAATTCGTGCTAAGAAAGTCAATGCAGAAGCAGGTCTGAAAGAAGTGACTGATATGTTCATCACTATCTTTGAAGGCATGGAAGACAACCCATACATGCAAGAACGTGCAGCGGATATCCGCGACGTGACAAAACGTGTATTGGCAAACCTTCTTGGTAAGAAATTGCCAAACCCAGCTTCTATCAATGAAGAAGTAATCGTGATTGCACATGACTTAACACCATCTGATACAGCTCAATTGGACAAAAACTTTGTAAAAGCTTTTGTAACAAACATCGGTGGACGTACAAGCCACTCAGCTATCATGGCACGTACACTTGAAATTGCAGCTGTATTGGGAACAAATAACATCACTGAAATCGTCAAAGACGGTGATATCCTTGCCGTTAACGGAATTACTGGTGAAGTGATTATCAACCCAACAGATGAACAAGCGGCAGAATTTAAAGCAGCTGGTGAAGCTTATGCTAAACAAAAAGCTGAATGGGCACTTTTGAAAGATGCTCAAACAGTGACTGCTGACGGTAAACACTTCGAGTTGGCAGCTAACATCGGTACTCCAAAAGACGTGGAAGGTGTTAACAACAACGGTGCAGAAGCTGTTGGACTTTACCGTACAGAGTTCTTGTACATGGATTCTCAAGACTTCCCAACAGAAGATGAGCAGTATGAAGCGTATAAGGCTGTTCTTGAGGGAATGAATGGTAAACCAGTGGTTGTTCGTACAATGGATATTGGTGGAGATAAGGAACTTCCTTACTTCGATATGCCACACGAAATGAACCCATTCCTTGGATTCCGTGCCCTTCGTATCTCTATTTCTGAAACTGGAGATGCAATGTTCCGTACACAAATCCGTGCCCTTCTTCGTGCTTCTGTTCATGGTCAATTGCGTATCATGTTCCCAATGGTTGCCCTCTTGAAAGAATTCCGTGCAGCTAAAGCAGTTTATGAAGAAGAAAAAACAAATCTTCTTGCTGAAGGAGTTGCAGTTGCGGATGACATCCAAGTTGGTATCATGATTGAAATTCCTGCAGCAGCTATGCTTGCAGACCAATTTGCTAAAGAAGTTGACTTCTTCTCAATTGGTACAAACGACTTGATCCAATACACAATGGCGGCAGACCGTATGAACGAGCAAGTTTCATACCTTTACCAACCATATAACCCATCAATCCTTCGATTGATCAATAACGTTATCAAGGCAGCTCACGCTGAAGGTAAATGGGCTGGTATGTGTGGTGAGATGGCTGGTGACCAAACAGCTGTTCCACTGCTTGTCGGAATGGGCTTGGATGAGTTCTCTATGTCAGCAACATCTGTCCTTCGTACACGTAGCTTGATGAAGAAATTGGATACTACTAAGATGGAAGAGTACGCTAACCGTGCCCTTACAGAGTGTTCAACAATGGAAGAAGTTCTTGAACTTCAAAAAGAATACGTTAATTTTGATTAATGTGATTAACCTTGTAACCTAGTTGCAAGGTTTTTTGGGCGCATTTTGGAAAAGTATGGTCTAATACTCTTTCAAAATCTCTTCAAACCACGTCAGCGTCGCCTTAACGTAGATATGCTCACTGACTTCGTCAGTCTNNCTAGTTTCCTAGTTTGCTCCTTGATTTTCATTGAGTATAAGATAAAAGCAAAGGTCTAACAAGTGATGTAGCCCTTTTGAGTTATACAAGCAAATTACCATGAAAAAGCTGTTGTTGGAGCATTGAGCGCTTCTAACCATTGTTTATTTTTCGCAGGGCAAAGAGTTACGGATATACCTGCCATATCCAGACTGGTCATAAATGTTCCTGATTTTATAAATGTAATAGTGATTCCTTCAATTTCTAAGAGTTGAAGGAGATCATTGATAAATATACCCATTTCTAAGTTGCTGGTAGTGCCTAGATTATTTACAAGCAATATAAATTGATCACCCTTTTTCCAATGATAGTGCAATCTTAATTTACTTATAATTTCATTTGCAAGGATTTCCGATGATTGGAATGGGACTATACGATAGCCTTCTTCGCCATGTATCCCAATACCATAAGAAATATTTCCTTCTTCCAAGTTAAATAGTGGAAGGGTGGCTTGGGGGAGACTAGCTGATTTCGTTGCAAAGCCAATTGTTGCGATTTCGGTAGCAAGTTCATAACCTAAATTAGTTAGTTGCTCGATGTCAGCACCGTTCTGAGCCGCATATCCTAGGATTTTATGAAGTAAAATAGTCCCTGCAAGCCCTCTTCCTCTAATTTGAAATCTATTGTGAGGTTCAATAGAAATATCGTCGTGTGCTAGACTATAGCCGACCTTAATTCCTTCTTGTCTAGCAGTATTAATGGCCCAGCTAAATTCTTTGATGTCTGCTTCGAAATTTTTTACAATGATGAAGACACCGTGACCATTGTTTAAAAAACGAATGGACTCTAAGATTTCAGTTCTTGTAGGAGGAGTAAATAATTGGCCATAGATAGCAGCAGTAAGCATTCCTTTTCCCACATATCCAATATGAGCGGGTTCGTGACCGGAACCTCCACCCGACAATATTGGAACCTGATGAGGATTGCGATTTTTTTGATAGACTAGTGGTAAAGTAGGGTGTTTTTCTAATTCAGGATGACTGCTGACAGTTGCTGAAATGTAACTTGAAATAATTTTCTGTTTATGATTTGAAATAAATGTCATTGTGGCCTCTTTCCAATAATTGTCATGATGAGATAGTCTGGTTGTGGAACTGGACTTTTTTTATTGACGCAAGCCTTCACGATTTCTGCTAGAGCATGTGAGTGATAATCTAGCAAAAAACAAGTATAAGCAGATGAATCGCTATCAATCTGACCATATTCTCTTAAAATTTTTGATACAAGCAAGCGACAGTAGCTGATAAAGTGGTCATAGAAGTTATTTTGCCCTTGAATATCAAAAAGTTGAATATAAAAGTCACGCTCTTGTTCGAAATAAAAAAATAATTCTTGTAATAGTTTTTGGCCTGAAATGAAGTCCAAGTTATTGGTGATATACTCGGTTAAGTCATTTTCAAATATCCAGTCTAGCAGTTCATATTTGTCAAGAAAGTGATTATAAAAGGTCTGTCTACGAATGCCAGCTGATTCCATGATATCTACAATAGAGATTTTATCAAATTCTCTAGTAGCTAATAGGTCTCTAAATGCCTTGGCAATCCGTTTTTTTGTAATAAGTGATGATGCCATAGGAAACCTTTCTTTTACTTCCTTCATTTTACCAAAAAAATGTTTTAAACGGGTTTAAAAGGGGACAAATAATAGAATCTGTCCCTTATCATCCAGCGATAAAAAATATATAATGAAAGCGAAAACAAAGGTAGATGCCGAAAGGAGTTTCTCATGAAAAAAATTATAAATGAACCGACACAAGTTGTTGATGAAATGTTGCAGGGATTGTCATTCATGCATGATGACTTGGTAGAACGCTTAGATGGTTTTGATGTCATCGTTAGAAAGGCAGAAAAGACAGGAAAAGTTGGACTCATTTCAGGTGGAGGTTCAGGACATGAACCAAGTCATGCTGGATTTGTAGGAGATGGGATGTTGTCTGCTGCCATTTGTGGAGCAGTCTTCACTTCACCTACTCCGGACCAAATTTTAGAAGCCATTAAGTCGGCTGATGAAGGTGCTGGGGTCTTTATGGTCATCAAGAACTATTCTGGGGACATCATGAACTTTGAAATTGCACAAGAACTTGCTGAAATGGAAGGTATTGATGTAGCAAGCGTTGTAGTCGATGATGATATTGCTGTTGAAAATAGTCTCTATACCCAAGGGCGTCGAGGTGTTGCAGGTACTATTTTAGTCCATAAAATTTTGGGTGCTGCGGCTCGTTCCGGTAAATCATTATCTGAAATGAAAGACTTGGCCGATAAACTTGTGTTAGAAATTAAAACAATTGGGCTGGCTCTGTCTGGAGCAACCGTTCCTGAAGTTGGGAAACCAGGTTTTGTTCTAGAAGATGATGAATTTGAATATGGAGTTGGTATCCACGGTGAACCAGGATATAAAAAAGAGAAAATGCAACCTTCAGCACAATTGGCCTCAGAATTGGTTGAAAAATTATCTGAAGGTTTCCAACTTAAAGCTGGTGAACGCTATGGCCTTCTCATCAATGGTTTAGGAAGCACTCCTCTTATGGAACAATACGTATTTGCAAATGATGTGGCTAAATTACTCCATGAAAAAGGTGTTGAGTTGGCGTTTAAGAAAATTGGAAACTATATGACATCAATTGATATGGCTGGATTATCATTAACATTGATTCGATTGGCAGATGATGAGTGGTTGGAAGCTCTATATGCACCTGTTACTACCCCAGCTTGGTAAAACTCAAGGAGGAAATGTCGCATGAATGCTGAACAAGCTCTTGAATGGATGAAGCTTTTTAATGAAAAGATTCAAGAACAGAAAGATTACCTTAGTGAGCTAGACACTCCTATAGGAGATGGAGACCACGGTGGAAATATGGCGCGTGGAATGGCTGCAGTTATGGAAAACTTAGAAGGAAAGCAATTTGAAACAAGCAGTGATGTGTTTAAACTTGTCTCAATGCAATTACTGAGTAAGGTAGGCGGTGCTTCTGGTCCCTTGTATGGCTCTGCTTTTATGGGCATGGCCAAGGCTGATTCAAATTCGAAATTAGAAGAAATCTTACAAAGTGGTTTGGATATGATTATCAAACGTGGGAAAGCAGAAATTGGAGAAAAGACAATGGTTGATGTTTGGACTCCTGTTATTGCTGCTTTGTCTGCTGGTCAATTGACTCAAGAGGTTATTGATAAGGTAGTGAATGCTACCAAAGATTTACTTGCAACTAAAGGAAGGGCGTCTTATGTAGGAGAACGTTCTCTTGGACATATTGATCCTGGATCATTCTCATCAGGATTACTCTTTACTGCTCTTTTAAAAACTGGGGTGGTTTAATGGGAAGTATTGGTCTTGTTATCGTTTCACATTCCAAAAACATTGCAGAAGGTGTCGTTGAACTGATTAGTGAAGTAGCTAAAGATGTTCCAATTACTTATGTAGGAGGAACCGAAGATGGAGGAATTGGAACAAGTTTTGATCAAGTAGATAGGGTTGTTTCCGAAAATCCAGCAGATACCTTATTAGCCTTTTTTGACCTGGGTTCTGCTAAAATGAACTTAGAAATGGTGGCTGATTTCAGTGATAAAAGTATCATCATCAATAGGGTTCCAATTGTAGAAGGTGCTTATACTGCAGCTGCTCTTCTTCAGGCTGGTGCAGAACTGTCAGTTATTCAAACACAGTTGTCGGAGCTTGAAATCAATAAATAAGGAATTTTACTATAACACTTTTTATAGGTGGGCTATTGATTATCTCAACTATCAAATTTTAAGTAAATAAAAAGGGATTGCTTTGGGCAGTTCCTTTTTATTTTAACAAGAGTAAAGCTATAGTGTTTCTAAATTGTGAATCATTCAAAACTGATTGTGATGAGACTATTCTAGCTTTAGAATCCTTCAAAAATTAAAGTTTAAGGCAATCAATTACTTAGAAGAGTACGAAAACATTTAGTTTATAGGAATTCTAGACCTAGAATCACATGGATATTTATGAAGTTAGGGTATTCGATAGTTAGGATTGTTCTATTCTGAACGATTTGAGCTGTCAATTGTATAGAATAGTAGTTTGCCAATGAATTTTGTTGAAAGATTCCTTGTTTTATGGTAGTCTAAAGTAAAAGAAAGCCTTATCATTATATTTTCATTTGTTAACAATGTATTTCGACTTTATCTAATGTAGAAGAAAGAAATATCATGAAACGTTTATGACTTGTTGGAAAGAGAATGTGAACTAAAAATAGATTTAGGAGTAGGTAGATGAGTAGTTTAGAGTCAATTCGTAAAGCGCATATCATCGTGTGGGGTGCCTATCTATTTTTATCATTAAGGGCGCCGCTAATGAGCAGCACAGAGTATTTCTTGCTTATTTTTTTAGCGTTTCTCTATTCGATAGTATCGCTCCCTATATATTCAGTGAAAAATAAAATAGTATCTATCTGTCTAGCCATAAATTCGATTCTGTTAATGAGTTTCCCGATTTTAATCAATAAATATTTCCCAGGAAAGGTTTTTACTTATATTGTATTAATCAGTATTTTTATCCTGGAGTTCTTAATCTTTAATATAATTGGTAAAGATTTTGATACTAGATTAGCTAGTGAATATAGGAAAATCAGTCAGTTTAAAAGTAAGATGTCTCAATCTCCTTGGATAAAATATTTAGAGATTTCTAGTTTTATATTAACTATATTTCCATTTATTCTTCATAGTACAGTTGATAATTGTGTATTGATTCTTATCTTTTTGATAAAAATTTGTGTAGATACTACGATAAAATTTCTATTAAACAGAATCTTTAATTCAAGTGAGATGATGAAAAGGAGGATATTTTCTCTGTTTGTATTAGATTTGATAGTCTATATATTTTTAGGTTATGTTTTAGTGATACAAAAAGACGAATATCTGTTTTCAATTCTACTAATTTTTTCTAATTTCTCACTTCCCTTTATCAGAGAAAAAGAGTATGAGTTATTTAAAAATAAGAAGTGAGATAGATATGGTTAAATCTTAGTTCTCTTTAAAATCAAATCAGGTAGAGAAAGGGTATTTTATCTAGGTAACAAAGTGCTTTAAACGCAGTCAACGATTACTGATTAGAGAACTATCCTAACCATGCAACGTTAAAGAGGAGAAATCTTATGAAACTCGTATTACCAAATAATTATGCTGCTATTGAGTAAGAAGAGATGAGGTGTCTTGATGGGGGATTATCCCTACATAAAGACGGGGGAATGTTACAGTAAACATAGCCACTGCTTATTTTATGGGGAATTAAATATGTTTAAACTAAGTGATAGAGTCAGAGTGGTCTTTGCTCTTTTAGGAGCAAGTTCCATATTAGTCAGCATGTATCTTATACCTTTTATTAAAACTGAGAATAAATTTTGGGAAATACTTTTATTTATATTAGGTGTATTGCTAATTGGAATTGCGTTACTAAATCCCCCAAAAAATTAAATTTTGGAAATAGAATTAGTGAGTAGGTAATCATTTATTGATTGGATTTTTAATGCTATTGATGAATGGGATGGAAAAAGTGACAATAAATTAAGAACAGGATGATAGCATTATGATGGTTGTTTTAATTTTGATGGTTGTGGTGTTTCTGTATTATGTAATTACAGAGTATTTTCAGAATGGTTATATTGACTGTATACTATTTCTAACATTGCTGATTTCTCATTTGATATGGAATTACTATTTTTTGCCCATTGAAGTCTTAGTAGCATTAAGTGGAGTAAATTTGTTGTCAAGATTTTTCAAAAAAATGAGAAGTCAATAGATTTGTTAGTGGATTATAAAGATGAAAGGTAAAATTGGGATATTTTAAATGAAACATTTTTTTGCTGGTATCGGAGAGATAAGATTTAGTAGTTATCTATTGTCTCTATGTGTAGGATTAGCCCCTCTTTTTTATATATATGTCATAGGTTTGGAAATGAGTTTTGTGAAGATAGTATTATCTATTTTGGGAGTCATATTTGTATGTATTTTAACTATTGCTCGAATTTATAGAAGATTTCTCTATAATAAAAATAAACTTGACTAGAATAGTATGAATTAGTTAATCAATTGGAACGATTATTCTTTGTGATACTATACCACTTTTAAGTTTTTACATTAAACAGCTGGCTGAAGTGAAAGTTGTTTATCTTAGAAAGGAAAACACCAAATTGTCCTACAAATTTCTACTCTTCGACCTCGACCACACCTTACTTGATTTTGATGCTGCTGAGGATGTGGCTTTGACACAACTTCTAAAAGAAGAAGGGGTTGCAGATATTCAGGCTTATAAAGACTATTATGTCCCTATGAACAAGGCTCTCTGGAAGGACTTAGAGCAAAAGAAAATCAGTAAACCAGAGCTGGTTAACACGCGCTTTTCTCGTTTATTTGCTCATTTTGGACAGGGAAAAGACGGTAGTTTTCTAGCCCAGCGTTACCAGTTTTACCTATCCCAGCAAGGGCAAGCTTTTTCAGGTGCTCATGAACTTTTAGATAGTCTCATCGAGCGTGATTATGACTTATATGCTGCGACAAATGGGATTACTGCTATTCAGACGGGACGTTTGGCTCAATCTGGTCTGGCACCTTATTTTAATCAAGTCTTTATCTCTGAACAATTGCAAACACAAAAGCCTGATGCTCTCTTTTATGAAAAGATTGGCCAACAGATTGCTGGATTTAGCAAAGAAAAGACGCTGATGATTGGAGATTCCCTAACCGCCGACATTCAAGGTGGCAATAATGCTGGGATTGACACGATTTGGTACAATCCTCATCAACTCGAAAATCCCACACAAGCCCAGCCAACCTACGAAGTCCATTCTTACCGAGACTTGCTGGATTGTTTAGATAAACTGTAAAAAGTGGTTTAGAAAGCCACTTTTTGCTATAATGGAGGCAGTAAAAACGAAGGAGTTGGCTATGGAACACTCGTCTTGGCATGCTTTGATTAAGGCGCAATTACCTGAGGGTTATTTTGGGAAAATCAATCAGTTTATGGAGCAGGTCTATTCTCAGGGGACTATTTATCCGCCCAAAGAAAAGGTTTTTCAGGCTCTATTGACAACACCGCTTGAAGAGGTTAAGGTGGTGATTCTAGGGCAAGACCCCTATCACGGGCATGGTCAAGCGCAGGGCTTGAGTTTTTCCGTACCTGACTCTATCCCAGCTCCGCCATCCTTGCAAAATATCTTGAAAGAATTAGCAGATGACATCGGAGTTAAGAAATCTCATGATTTAACGTCTTGGGCTGAGCAAGGAGTCTTGCTTCTCAATGCTTGCTTGACGGTTCCTGCTGGGCAGGCCAATGGTCATGCTGGGCAGATATGGGAGCCTTTTACGGATGCTGTGATTCAGGTGGTTAATCATTTAGATAGACCAGTTGTTTTTGTACTCTGGGGAGCTTATGCACGCAAGAAGAAGACCTTGGTTACCAATCCTAACCACTTGATTATTGAATCAGCCCATCCCAGTCCTTTGTCAGTTTATAGAGGATTTTGGGGTTCCAACCCTTTTTCCAAGGCCAATGCATTTTTAAAAGAGACTGGACAAGAGCCAATCGATTGGCTTAGATAAGGAGAAAATATGCCTCAGTTAGCGACGATTTGCTACATTGATAACGGGAAAGAACTGCTCATGCTCCACCGTAATAAGAAACCCAATGATGTCCATGAAGGGAAATGGATTGGTGTGGGTGGCAAGCTAGAGCGTGGTGAGACTCCTCAGGAATGCGCGGCGCGTGAAATCCTTGAAGAAACAGGACTCAAAGCCAAGCCAGTTCTAAAAGGTGTTATCACTTTTCCTGAATTTACACCAGATTTAGACTGGTACACCTATGTTTTTAAGGTGACAGAGTTTGAGGGTGACTTGATTGACTGCAACGAGGGAACGCTAGAATGGGTTCCCTATGATGAGGTTTTGAGTAAGCCAACTTGGGAAGGTGACCATATCTTTGTTAAGTGGCTTTTAGAGGATAAACCCTTCTTTTCAGCCAAGTTTGTTTATGATGGGGATAAATTGTTGGATACCCAAGTTGATTTCTATGAATAAAGGAGAAAGCATATGCTACTAATCAAAAATGGTCGTGTAATGGATCCCAAGTCTAGTTTGGATCAAGTGTGTGATGTTTTAGTTCAAGATGGGAAAATTGTCAAAATTGCGTCTGAGATCACGGAAGAAGGAGCAGAAACGATTGATGCTAGTGGTCTAGTAGTTGCTCCTGGCTTGGTTGACATTCACGTTCATTTCCGTGAACCTGGTCAAACTCATAAAGAAGACATTCATACTGGTGCCCTAGCAGCCGCTGCAGGTGGTTTTACAACGGTTGTTATGATGGCTAATACCAGTCCAACTATCTCGGATGTAGAGACTTTAAAAGAAGTTCTGGATTCAGCTACCAAAGAAAAGATTAATGTTAAGACGGTTGCGACCATTACTAAAAACTTTAATGGCCAAGATTTGACAGACTTTCAGGCACTTTTAGCAGCTGGTGCGGTTGGTTTCTCAGACGACGGTATTCCGCTTGAAAGCAGTAAAGTTGTCAAGGAAGCTATGGAAGAAGCTAAAAAGCTTAATACCTTTATTAGTCTTCATGAGGAAGATCCAGGTTTGAATGGGATTCTTGGCTTTAATGAAAATATCGCTAAAGAACATTTCCATATCTGCGGTGCGACTGGGGTGGCTGAGTATGCTATGATGGCGCGTGATGTCATGATTGCCTATGCAACTAAGGCCCATGTTCACATCCAGCATTTGTCTAAGGAAGAAAGTGTTAAAGTAGTGGAGTTTGCTCAAGGTTTGGGTGCGCAAGTCACAGCAGAAGTAGCGCCACAGCATTTTTCTAAGACTGAATCGCTCCTTTTGACACAAGGTAGCAATGCTAAGATGAATCCTCCACTTCGTTTGGAATCAGACCGTCGTGCCGTTATCGAAGGCCTCAAATCAGGCGTCATCACAGTTATCGCAACTGACCATGCGCCTCATCATGCAGATGAGAAAAACATTGAGGATATTACCAAAGCGCCATCTGGTATGACTGGTTTGGAAACATCTCTTTCCCTCGGTTTAACTTATTTGGTAGAAGCTGGGGAATTGACCTTGATGGAATTGCTTGAAAAGATGACCTACAACCCAGCCAAACTTTATAACTTTGAAGCAGGTTACTTGGCTGAGAATGGTCCAGCGGACATCACTATTTTTGATGCTAAGGATGACCGTCTTGTGGACTCCCATTTTGCTTCCAAAGCGACTAATTCACCCTTTATCGGTGAAACCTTAAAAGGGCAGGTTAAATATACCATCTGTAAGGGACAAATCGTTTATCAAGCTTGATAGGAGTTGGAATATGAATTATTTTCGAAAACGTAGGGAGAGAAAAGCAAAATCTAATAGCGGAATTTACTGTCCCGCATCTAATCGTTCTAAAATTCAATATGAAACTAAAGAAAAAGCTGACCATGCGGTTCAATATGATAATGGAGGTTTAGTTAGAAGCTATTATTGTCGTACATGTGCGTGTTGGCATACTACTTCAAAATCTAATAATCCTCCGCTAAGTTTGAAAAACTATGGTCTGAAACTCTTTGGTTTAGATAAATCAGAATAGAAAGAGAAGTATGTATAAGACAAAGTGTTTACGAGAGAAGTTAGTATTATTTTTAAAGATATTTTTCCCAATCCTGATCTACCAATTTGCCAATTATTCTGCCTCTTTTGTTGACACTGCAATGACAGGTCAATACAATACTATGGACTTGGCTGGTGTGTCTATGGCAACCAGTATCTGGAATCCTTTCTTTACCTTTCTAACAGGAATTGTGTCGGCCTTGGTGCCCATCATTGGTCATCATCTTGGTCGAGGCAAAAAGGAAGAAGTTGCGTCAGATTTTTACCAGTTCATCTATCTGGCCTTGGGTCTATCTGTGATCTTGCTGGGGATGGTGCTTTTCTTGGCACCACCAATCTTGAATCATATCGGACTAGAAGCACCAGTGGCAGCAGTAGCGGTTCGCTATCTTTGGTTTTTATCTATCGGGATTATCCCCTTGTTGCTCTTTAGTGTCATTCGTTCCTTACTGGATTCGCTGGGCTTGACCAAACTGTCTATGTATCTCATGCTTTTGTTACTCCCTCTCAATAGCGGATTTAACTATCTCTTGATTTACGGTGCCTTTGGAGTTCCAGAGCTGGGAGGGGCTGGTGCTGGTTTAGGTACTTCCTTGGCTTATTGGGTCTTGCTGGGAATTTCTGTTCTGGTTTTATTTAAACAGGAGAAGCTCAAAGCCCTACACCTTGAAAGACGAATTCCATTTAATATGGATAAAATCAAGGAAGGAGTTCGTTTAGGTCTTCCTATTGGGGGAACTGTTTTCGCGGAAGTGGCTATCTTTTCCGTGGTTGGCTTGATTATGGCTAAGTTCTCGTCCTTGATTATCGCTAGTCACCAGTCAGCTATGAACTTTTCAAGTCTCATGTACGCCTTTCCTATGAGTATCTCATCTGCTATGGCTATTGTCGTTTCCTATGAAGTGGGAGCCAAGCGATTTGATGATGCGAAAACCTATATTGGTCTAGGAAGATGGACAGCCCTCATTTTTGCGGTCTTCACCTTATCCTTCCTTTACATTTTTAGGGGAAGTGTGGCTAGTCTTTATGGTAACAACCCAGAATTTATCGATTTGACAGCACGT
The DNA here is from genome assembly GCF_013277355.1 of Streptococcus sp. 1343. Taxonomy (NCBI): domain Bacteria; kingdom Bacillati; phylum Bacillota; class Bacilli; order Lactobacillales; family Streptococcaceae; genus Streptococcus; species Streptococcus sp. 1343. Next base: position 5,758 of record NZ_VMMT01000062.1, on the reverse strand, counting down.
TTTTTGACTTACAGTCTTTTCTTCCAGTTAGCAGATACCTTTGCAGCACCTCTTCAGGGAATTTTACGGGGGTATAAGGATACCGTTATTCCTTTTTACCTTGGTTTGGTTGGTTATTGGGGGGTGACACTCCCAGTAGCTATGGTATTCGACTCTCTAACAGATTTTGGAGCTTATTCTTACTGGATTGGTTTGATTATTAGTTTAATCGTGAGCGGGGCTCTCTACCGTTGGCGTTTAACTGCGATTATGAAGAGATTTGAATCCAGAAAAGCTTGATTTTTAAAATTCCTACAAGCAAAAATATCCTTCCTTATCTGCATTATTTTTGCTATAGTTAAATTAGTAGTAGGCAAATGAGAATTTCAAAAATATAGAAACAATTGATATTCCACGCTACTTTACTGGTATCAGATATCAAGAAAAGAAGTTGCTTATTTTTAGCAGCTTCTTTTCTTGATAAAAATTTTACATAAGTTATATTACGTAAAATTATAAACTATCCAAGGCATTCTTTTGTTCATCATTGACGATATGAGTATAGAGGTCAGTGACTTGTGTACTGGCATGTCCTAGCTGGTGACTGACCAAAACTTGCGATTTAGTAGCATCATAGAGCCTAGTTGCTAGGGTATGGCGCAGTTTATGGGGTGTTACACGGACTTTGAAGTCCTCTGAGTATTTAGCAACCATTTTCTCAACGCTGGAAGCGTCAATACGATTGGGAACACCTCTATAGAGTGTCAAAAAGAGGGCTGTGTCTGTTTTTTCCGTCTTATAGCGTTGATTTCGAATGGCCAGATAATTCTCTAAATAAGGCTTAGCAAAGGCAGCAACATTGACCGAATCGCGTTTGCCACCTTTTCGAGTGACATCAATAACCATCATTTTTAGATTGAGATCTCTTAAATCCAGATTAACAGCTTCAGATAAGCGAACACCCGATGCCAAGAGAAGGGCAATAATGGCTAAATCTCGTTCTTTATTTTTGTTGAATGATGAGAGAGCTCGATTTGAAAGCTGTTGTGGGTACTCTTGGTCAATATAAGTTAGAAAACCTTCTGTTTCATCACCTAAAAAGAGTTTTTGCTTGATGTTTTCAGCTCTAGCAGCAAGTGTTTCTTTCTTTTTTTTGGTTGAAACTTTCTTCATTACATTACGATAGAAATAAGGTTCCCCTTGATCGTTTTCAACCTCCTCAGTCAAATACTTATAAAGACTAGAAAGTGCTGACAAGGTCCGATTGATGGTTGTCTGAGAAACACCTTGTTTGCTTGTATTGGCATTCAGCAAAGGACGTTCTCGAAGATAAAGGATAAAAGCCTCCATATCTTTCTTTGACATGTTTTCCAAGACAGATAAAGGAATATTAGACATTTTATCAGCGTTTGAGATACCAGACTCCAAAACCCAGCTGAAAAATCGATCATATTCCTTGAGGTATTCGTACAAGGTTGTAAAACTGTAAGGAACAGCAAGCTTAGATTGGTAGTATTCAAGAATATACCAGGGCATGATTTGTTTTAGTTTGTCGATTCGTTCCAGTAAAATCTCACGTTTCATGTATTTTCTCCATAAATAAGTCTATTAGTAGTATAGCATGGACTTATTTATTTTTCAAGAAAATTATAGTTTTTCGGAAAGATGATATAGAGCTTTTTAAAGAAGACTTAGACCTGAGTAAAACAGATCTAAGTCTTTGGAGTTTCTATTGAGAATCATTAGCTAGTGCTTTTTCTAGTTTCCAAATACTAAACCAGAATGAAATAGTCAACAGAATAAAGAAAATCATAAAGAACTCACCCATTAAACTTCTGTTAATACTACACAACTGAAGAGCTATATAAGGAGCTATGAGATACAAAATACATTGTATAATTGCTATTGTTTTCTTTTTCATGATTTTAATCTTACTGTACAGATTTGATACAGTAAACTCCTTTCTAGCTTTATGCTTTATCATTTCTAACTTAATTATAGTCTTATTTTACCAAAGTTCAATTATTTGTATGTAAAATTCCTCATCAGTAAAAAATAACCGATCTCATTGCTGAGAATCGGTTTTCTAAATAAATCAGGTCAGCTGTTTACATAATTTATATTATGTAAACAAACTCTACAACAACAAATCTTTGACTTTTCCAATTTCACTTTTTGGAATAACCAGGTGAATCATATTACCCAGATACATTCTGGTTGAGCCGTTAACTGTTTGGCTCTTTCCATTATGGACTTGGGTAGTGATGAGGACGTTGTGTGGTAAGTTGAGTTCATGAACTTGTTTCCCAGCAATTTTATCAGAAACTGGTATTTCGATAAGGGTAACTTCTCCTTCACTGGATACTTCTTCTGGAAGCATTTTTTCCAGCATGGCTTCATAGACTGGTGTACCCTTGAGCAAATCCATGATAATATAAGAAACAAGAGTGACAAGACCAAGTGGCATGAGGTTGCGGATATCTCCTACCATCTCAGTTACGAGGATCATGGCAGTTAAGGGAGCTTTTGATATTGCTCCAAAATAGCCACTCATTCCTAGAATGACAAATATAGGGAATTGCTCTTGACTGACAAGTCCAAGATTGACGCAGATAACACCAACTAGGGCACCAAGTAAGGAACCAAGCGCCAAAATTGGTAGGAAAATGCCTCCTGGAAGACCACTTCCATAACTAATCATGCTCCAGATAAAGCGAATTAAAAAGTAAGCTAATAGAACTTGGAAACTAAAATCTTGCTCAGTTAAGGAAAGAACAAGCTGATTTCCACCACCAAGGACGTGGGGTAAAAAAATTCCGACTGGTATGATGAGAATAAAAGCAAGAATTGGATCATAAGCTCTATCCAAATGGATTTTTTGACCAATCCAATCATAAAGTCTACCGATATCGAGCACAGCTTTTTCATAGAGAAAACCGGAAAATCCAAGGAAAATTCCCATCACAAGATAAATCCAGTATTGATCTAGGGTCATGAGAGGAATGTTATCTGGCATATCCAATACTGGTGTCAAACCGAACATGAGTAGAGACACAAAGTTTGCTACGATGCTGGCTGCTAGTGTAGAAACCCAGAAAAAGCGCGAAAAATGGTGATAAACTTCTTCTACTACAAAGAGGAGGCCTGCTATTGGTGCATTAAAGGCTGCGGCTAAACCTGCTGCAGCTCCACTGGCAATTAAGGAACGTTCCTCTACTGGACTGGATTTGAGCCACTTGGCAATTCCTTTACCACCAACTGCTCCCAGTTGGATACTTGGTCCTTCACGCCCCAGCATAAGGCCGCTGGCAATAGCAAGCATTCCTAGCACATATTTTTTCCAAAGAACGCCCCACCAGTTGAGGGACATGAGGCCTTTCAGTTCGGCTTCGACTTGCGGAATTCCTGAGCCTTTGATATCTTTTTCTGATCGAGTTAATTTAGCACTGAGCCAACAGATGAGTATATAAAACAAAACCAGTACAAAAAGATTGCGCACTAGGTGCCCTTGATCTTGATAAAGTCCTTGTATCAGGTGGAAGCCCTTTTCAATTAAGAAACGAAAGGATCCGACGATAATTCCAACGACGAGGCCGACAATGATTCCTCGACCAACTTGGGATAGGATAGTGCTGGATGCAAAGGCGAATTCTTTCTTAGAACGGACTATTTCCGACTGTTCCTCCATGGTATTTCCTTTCAATTAACTTTCTTTTTTACCTAAAACCAGTGATTTAACAGGTTCAAAGCTGGTTCGGTGAATTGGGGTAACTCCTAGTTTTTCGAGTCCTTCTAGGTGTTTAGCTGTTCCATATCCTGCATTAGTAGCGAAATCATAGCCAGGAAACCGCTGATCGTATTCCTTCATCAATTCATCACGGGTCACCTTGGCTACTATAGAAGCTGCTGCGATAGAGAGGGAATTAGCATCACCTTTGATGATGGCAGTTTGTGAAATGGGCAATTCCAGTTTCATGGCATCTATCAGGAGGTGATCAGGTTGAGGACTGAGCTGGGAGATTGCTTCCTGCATGGCCAGTTTAGTTGCTCCGTAGATATTGACTTGGTCGATGACCTGATTATCCATGATACCAACGCCAATTGACAAGGCTTGGTCTTGAACTGCTTGGAAAATCTCCAGATGTTTCTTTTTAGGAATTTTCTTGCTGTCATTGAGGCCTCTAATCTTACAATTTTGAGGTAAAATAACGGCTGCAGCGACTACTGGCCCAGCCAGAGGACCTCGGCCGACCTCGTCAACACCTGCTATCAAGATCACTCCTTGCTTGTAAATTTCCTTTTCATAGGAAAGCATAGATTCCAAACGCAAATTTTCATCCAATTCAGCCTGAATGGCTTTTTTACGCTTGCTAATTTCTTTTTGAACTCCAGAGCGATTATCCTTTTCAAGATCTAAAAAAATAGGGCTTTCTAACTCCTTGACTGTCACAAGGAGTTCTTTGATTTCTTTAATCGTTGCCATCGAGGTCTTCCAATGTATCTAAGGTATAGTTACCGAGTTTTCCATCACGGACTTCCTTCACGAAGAGACTGTAAAAACGGTCATAGTCATCACGGAAACCGAGGGCGCGGGTCATATCCATAATAATCACAGGCGCTTCTTCTTCAATTTTCATTTGTTTGAAGCGTTCAGCCAGCTTTTCTGGATAATGTTCTTTGAAATAATTGATACCAAAAATGGTAACCTCATCCATAGGAAGCAACTGATCCTTGATAGCTCCAGTCAATGCCAACTTAAGTGCAACAGTTTCATCCTCAAACTTAGGCCAGAGAATCCCCGGTGTATCCAAGATTTCCAGATCTTTATTGGTTTTAAGCCATTGTTGACCTTTTGTGACCCCTGGCTTGTTTCCAACAACAGCAATCTTTTTACCAGCCAAACGGTTCATCAGAGTTGATTTACCAGCGTTTGGAATCCCGATAATCATGGTACGCAAGGTTTCAATCTGAATCCCACGTTCTTTCTGGCGAGCAATCTTATCAGCCATGAGCTTCTTAGCAGCATCTGTTACAACTTTTACAGTCACTTGCTCTTTGGAGTTGATAGCTAGCGTCTGGATTCCTTGTGATTCAAAATACTGACGCCATTCCTTGGTCATTGCTGGATCAGCCAAGTCGGCCTTGTTTAAAATCAAGAGTTTTGGTTTATCACCAACAATCTTGGTCAACATAGGATTTTGACTAGATAGAGGTAAGCGTGCATCAACTAAAATCGTCACAAAATCAACAAATTTTAAATTTTCCTGAACCTGTCGACGCGCTTTAGACATGTGACCAGGAAACCATTGAATAGTAGCCATTGAGTTTTTTTCCTTTCGTAGCAAGGGTTTAGATCCCCTATTTTATTTTACTATCGTTTGAACATAAAGAGTTCTCAAATGAATGATGTCCAAACACTTCTTGTTTTATGACATAGAAATCTACCTTATATTATATCATGCCTTCCTTATTTTGTCCGATGATAGCCTTTCAAGTACCCTATATATAGTAGATTAAAACAAGATGTGAACAAATCGATTAGGAAAGTCAAATTAATTTCTAGAAATATTTTAACATCTATAACGTACTATTCTAAAGTAAGCGCGTCATAACAAGGTATCGTATCTATCCTAATTCCCCAACTTCCGGTATACTAAATAAAAATAGTTATCGGAGGAAAGGTAGTGTACTATGATGATTCAACTAAACGATTTAGGTCAAGTTCACCTTGTTTGTGGGAAAACGGATATGAGGCAGGGAATTGATTCACTGGCTTATC
>NZ_VMMT01000061.1:0-28740 GCF_013277355.1 Streptococcus sp. 1343 | reverse complement strand
GATTTGAATCCTATTGAGCAAGCTTGGGCTATCTTGAAAAAGAAAGTAACAGATTTATTAAGGGAAGTCCCAACTATTTTTGAATGTTTGGAACACTTTTTTAAAACTAAATGATTATATAAGCAGTAAAATCATTTTATACTCTTCGAAAATCTCTTCAAACCAGGTCAGCGTCCATCTGCAACCTCAAAACAGTATTTTGAGCTGACTTCGTCAGTTCTATCCACAACCTCAAAACACTGTTTTGAGCAACCTGCGGCTAGCTTCCTAGTTTGCTCTTTGATTTTCATTGAGTATTAGAACATACAAAGGAGGTCGTCATGGACAATATCATCGATGTGTCAATTCCTGTTGCAGAAGTGGTGGACAAGCATCCAGAGGTCTTAGAGATTCTAGTGGAGTTGGGTTTTAAACCCCTTGCCAATCCTTTGATGCGCAACACCGTTGGTCGTAAAGTATCACTCAAACAGGGTTCTAAGCTGGAAGGAACTCCTATGGACAAGATTGTCCGCACGCTGGAAGCAAACGGCTACGAAGTGATTGGGTTAGACTAATGGCAGATGAACGGATTCATATCCTACGGGATATTTTGTTAGAATTGCACAATGGTGCCTCTCCTGAGTCGGTTCAGGAGCGTTTTGATGCGACCTTTGCGGGTGTCTCAGCCATCGAGATTTCCCTCATGGAGCACGAGCTGATGAACTCGGACTCGGGCGTCACTTTTGAAGATGTCATGGAACTCTGTGATGTCCATGCCAATCTTTTTAAAAATGCTGTTAAGGATGTCGAAGTTGCAGATACCGAGCACCCAGGTCACCCAGTTCGGATTTTCAAAGAAGAAAATCTAGCCCTCCGTGCGGCCTTGATTCGTATTCGGAGATTGTTGGATACCTATGAGTCTATGGAAGATGAAGAAATGCTGGCGGAGATGCGCAAGGGCTTGGTGCGTCAGATGGGTCTTTTGGGGCAATTTGACATCCATTACCAACGTAAGGAAGAGCTCTTCTTCCCCATCATGGAGCGCTATGGACACGATTCACCTCCAAAAGTTATGTGGGGAGTGGATGATCAGATCAGGGAACTCTTTCAAACAGCTTTAGCGACAGCCAAGTCACTACCAGAAGTGTCAATTAGCAGCGTAAAAGAAGCTTTTGAAGCTTTTGCGACAGAGTTTGAAAGTATGATTTTCAAGGAAGAATCTATCCTTCTCATGATTCTCCTTGAGTCCTTTACTCAGGATGACTGGCTTCAGATTGCGGAGGAGAGCGATGCCTATGGCTATGCTATTATCCGTCCGTCTGAGAAATGGGTGCCAGAACGCCAGAGTTTTGTTGAGGAAAAGAGTGAAGAGGAGCCTGTACAGCTAGATACGGCAGAGGGTCAAGTTCAGCAGGTTATTGATACGCCAGAAGGACAGTTTACCATTACCTTTACCCCTAAGGAAAAGGAAGCAGTGTTGGATCGCCATAGTCAGCAGTCTTTTGGTAATGGCTATCTTTCAGTCGAGCAGGCTAATCTCATCCTCAATCACCTCCCCATGGAAATTACCTTTGTCAATAAAGACGATATTTTCCAGTATTACAATGACAATACGCCAGCTGATGAGATGATTTTCAAACGAACACCGTCCCAAGTTGGGCGCAATGTCGAACTCTGTCATCCACCTAAGTACTTGGACAAGGTCAAAACCATCATGAAGGGGCTTCGTGAGGGAACCAAGGACAAGTATGAAATGTGGATTAAGTCTGAGTCGCGAGGTAAGTTTGTCCACATCACCTACGCTGCAGTGCACGATGAAAACGGAGAATTCCAAGGTGTGTTGGAGTACGTTCAGGATATTCAACCCTACCGTGAGATTGACACGGACTATTTCCGTGGATTAGAATAAGGAGAAAAAATGAGTTACGAACAAGAATTTATGAAGGAATTTGAAGCTTGGGTCAATACCCAAATCATGATCAACGACATGGCGCATAAGGAAAGTCAAAAGGTCTACGAAGAAGACCAAGACGAACGTGCCAAAGATGCCATGATTCGCTACGAAAGTCGTTTGGATGCTTATCAGTTCTTGCTTGGTAAGTTTGAAAATTTCAAAGCAGGAAAGGGATTCCATGATTTGCCAGAAGGCTTGTTTGGTGAGCGAAATTATTAAACGAGATAGGTTCTTGATTTTTCACTAAAATCTTGATAGAATATTTATATTAAATCCTTGTCAGAGCAGGGATTTTTTATTGAAAGGATTTTATCATGTCAAAGAAACTCAATCGTAAAAAACAATTACGAAATAGTCTCCGTCGTGCAGGTGCCTTTTCAAGTACTGTGACTAAGGTTGTAGATGAGACAAAAAAAGTCGTGAAGCGTGCAGAACAGTCAGCAAGCGCAGCTGGTAAGGCTGTTTCTAAAAAAGTTGAACAAGCAGTAGAAGCTACCAAAGAGCAAGCTCAAAAAGTAGTTAATTCTGTAGAAGATTTTGCAGCAAACTTGGGTGGACTTCCCCTTGATCGTGCCAAGACTTTCTATGATGAAGGAATCAAGTCTGCTTCAGATTTCAAAAACTGGACTGAAAAAGAACTCCTTGCCTTGAAAGGAATCGGCCCAGCTACCATCAAGAAATTGAAAGAAAATGGCATCAAGTTCAAGTAATTTTTCTTGAGTCTTGCATTTCCGAGAAAAACTTGCTACAATAGAGCCATTAGAGGTGTTTTGAATCCTACATTTTACAGAAAGTGGCGGCGCTGAGAAGTCCACAAATGTGTCAAAACTGGTTGCTAATGACTGAAAAAATGAAATATTTCTGTCTTTTTATTTTAAAGACTAAAGATGCGGGCTTGGCCCGAAATTGGGTGGTACCGCGGATAAACACATTCGTCCCTGTCATGTAGATGGCAGGGATTTTCTTTTGCGTCTTAGTCAAAGGAGCTTGTTATGAAGCAATCTTTTAAAACAAGTAAACTCTACTATGGCTTTCCTATTTTCATTTTGGGGTATCAGGATCAGAATTTTGGACACAATATTACGACCTGTAGCTCCTCTTATAGCTTGGGAGATTGGCTAGTCATTGGTGTCGGAGCTGAGGAAAATGCGGCTGAGCAAATCAAGCATTACCAGAAGTTTACTGTGAATATTCCTGATGAAAATCTCATGCTCGAGATGGAGCAGGCTGGTTTTATCAGTCATCGAGAGAAATTGAAACACCTGGGGCTAGACTACGAGATTTCTGAACGGACTCAGGCACCGATTTTAGAGGCTTGTCCAGTCGTGTTAGAATGTCAGGTAGATAGGATTGATGAGGAAGAGGGAATTTGTCATATTTTCGCTAAGATTGTTGAGCGATTTGTTGACCCAGAACTTTTGGATGAAAAGGGACATTTTAGAAATGACCGTTTTGCACCTACTTACTTTATGGGGATGGCCACCAGCGCGTTTATCGCTATTTAGATGACCGAGTAGATCCTATGGGGAGCTTCATTAAGAAAGCGAGGAAGAAGGATGACAAGAGCTGAGTTACCAGAACGGTTGGAAACCGAACGACTCGTCCTACGAGTTCGTACAGTGGCAGATGCTGAGGATATCCATACCTACGCTAGTCTCCCAGAGGTCGCCTATCCAGCAGGTTTTCCTCCAGTCAAGACCTTGGAAGATGAGATTTATTATCTGGAGCACATTCTTCCGAAGCGTAATCAAAAGGAAAATCTCCCAGCAGGCTACGGGATTGTCGTCAAAGGAACGGATAAGATCGTTGGCTCTGTCGATTTCAACCATCGCCATGAAGATGATGTGCTGGAAATCGGCTATACCTTACACCCAGACTATTGGGGGCGAGGTTATGTACCAGAAGCAGCGCTTGCCTTGATTGACTTAGCTTTTAAAGATTTGGGTCTCCACAAGATTGAACTGACTTGTTTTGGTTATAATGTCCAAAGTCAACGAGTCGCAGAAAAACTTGGATTTACCCTCGAAGCTCGTATCCGAGACCGCAAAGATGCCCAAGGGAATCGCTGTGATGATTTGAGACACGGCTTGCTGAAGAGTGAGTGGGAGGTGATTTGATGCATCTTTTCATCATTGGGGCTCCGGCTTCTGGGAAAATGACGATTGGTCAAGAGTTATCTCGACTGACAGATGCTACCCTCTTTTATAACCATCAAGCCATCGATTTTGCATTAGAAATCTATCAGGACTTTACAGAGGAAATGTGGGAATTTGTTCGTGGAATCACCTTTTCTTTCCTTGGAGCAAGTGCAAGAAATCAGCGATCAGTAATTTTAACTGACGTAATTGATTTTTCAAATCAGTACCAGCTGATGTATTTAAAGCAAATTCAGGATTTGTTGAATGACTATCATCAAGAGATTCTGTTTGTGGAGTTGGAAACAAGTCTTGAGGAGCGCTTACATCGAAATCGAACGGAGAATCGATTAAAGCACAAACCCTTAAAACGACATATTGAGGTATCTGAAAGAGAAATTTTAGAAACCACTGAAACACTTCAATTAAATTCCCAACATCAACCGAATGAGTTGCACCACTACTTTAAAATAAATAATACGAATTTGTCTGCAGAAGAAGCTGCTAAGCAAATTCAAAATAAAATGAATACAATAGAGAAAGGACACACACATATCTAAACAACTTCATGAAGACGTTCTCAAGACTCAAGAAGTTCAAAAGTCTCAATCTTTTTCGTTCGTGATTCCTACCACCAAATGTAACTGGAAAACTCTACCTTAATCGCGCTTGGAGTACACCCTTCAAAGTAAACGAATCACAAAGAAACTGGGATTTCCCATTTAAGCCTGTATCCGAGGTCGTAAGAATATCCAATACAGCAGAGGTAGAGTTTGATTTATTGAAGAATGAGTTAGAGGAGAAAATAGATGGCTAAAAAGAAAAATAGAAAAAAGAATTAAACCGCCAGCAAAAGTTGGATATCAAAGTCGTTTCTGAAGAAGAGGTTGTCTGGACAGAACTACTGGCTAAAAAACCAACTTTTGTAGAACGTCGGACCATTCAAAATTTCGATGAACTACATACAACAGTGATGCAATATGCTGATGAACATGGAGAGTATCCAGATGTTCAGCTAATCAATTACCAACTGAAAAATAGGATTTTTGATTAGAATCAGGATCATGCTTTATTTAGAGAAGCTATGCATACTCCAAATACACAGAAGCGAAATAAACTGTTAAAGCAAGTTTTAAAGATCAATCCAGATTATTTTGCGGCTGATTTTCACTTATTCTTATCAGAAGTTAAAGATTTTGATTTACCAACCTTTAGATTAGATTTAGGAGGCAAAGATTGAAATTAATGTATTATTTTAATACTGACAATAGATTGAAGAATCTTTTTGCTCAAACTTGGAAAATACTTATGTATGCGCTAACGTATTTTCCAATAATATCTCTAATTGTATTCTGTCTTACCGATTTTAAATTAGTTATAATTTTACAATTTGCCTTGATACTAATATATGTGTTTAACTATAAAAATCGATTTAATAAGTTTAGAGTTTTTCTTACTAAAAGTACTAAATCTTTAGCTTTTATGAACGCATGGGATGGAATATTTTGCGGAATCTTGACTTACATTCTTTATAACCTAAATCTAGTTGAATCAACTTTAATCAACTTATCTCAATATTTTTTTATTAATTATGGCATAAGTAAAAATCACATAAATAACTGGATTATCATTGTAATACTTTTAATATTACCATTTGTATTATCTGTTATAAAAACTGTAGGATCAATCAAGATATTTCAAAAAGTTAATAAAATAGATATCGTAAAGGGAAAGACACTGTGGAATGTATATGCCACGATGCTTATTATTTCGTTTTTATGGTATTATATCTATATTTATTACTTTATTTCTAAAGCTATTGATTTTCATTCCGATTTAATAACTGACATTTTTATATTTAATTCATTTATTGCGCTTTATTTAATATTCTGGTGGAGAATTCATAATCTAATTAGACATGGTGCAAAAGATACCAAAGAAGTAATAACATCATGGCTAACTGGAACAATCTGTATATTGTTGTTAGCAATATTTAATCAAGTTGAAAATGAATTAATAAATGCTTTAACCTGGTTTTTGCCAATATTAATTCCTAGTCTAATTGGAGAAATAAATTCTCAATTTGATACAAAAAAATATAAGAAAAAACCAATAAGAACTGAGAAAATGGATAGACACCTCTATCGAACTCAACTATATAGTTTTCTTACTCTATTAATGTTGAGTATTATTCCAAAGTTAACCGAAATTATTTGGGGTTTAAAGATTAAGATGAAATTGGTCGAATTTATAACTCCCGCAGCTGATTGGATGTCTGAATTATTTGCCTCAACTATAATTATTTTCGTTTGTTTCATATTATCATTAGTTATTGGGAAGGCTATAATTTGGTTATTACAGTATTTCTATTTAAACACCCATAATGGATATTACGTGTATCGTGACAACATGCACAGTGTATTAATAAATCGTAGATATAAAAGAAATATTCATAAAAGGAGAAAAAATAATGTCTAATCAACTTTCACCTAAATACACTCCATCCTATGTTTAGGCTGGTCGTTACAAAAATGCCTTGATACGGATGTTTTCAAGCCGGCAGGAGATCAAAAGGCTAAGCCTTATTCAATCGTGATTCCCACCACCAAATGTAACTGGAAAAAACTCTACCTTAGTCACGCTTGGGGGATAACTTTCAAAGTAAACGAATCACAAAGAAACTGAGATTTCCCATTCAAGCCTGTAGCTGAGTCCCAAAGGATATCTAAGCCAGTTGAGTCGGGTCTATTGAAGAATGAGTTAGAGGAGAAAATAGATGGCTAAAAAGAAAAATAGAAAAAAAGAATTAAAACGCCAGCAAAAGTTGGATATCAAAATTATTTCTGAAGAAGAGGCTGCTTGGACAGAAATAATGGCTAAAAAACCAACTTTTGTAGAACGTCGACAAATTCAAAATTTCGATGAACTACATACAGCAGTGATGCAATATGCTGATGAACATGGAGAGTATCCAGATGTCCAGCTAATCAATTACCAACTAAAAAATAGGACTTTTGATTGGAATCAGGATCACGCTTTATTTAGAGAAGCTATGCATACTCCGAATACACAGAAGCGAAATAAATTGTTAAAGCAAGTTTTAAAGATCAATCCAGATTATTTTGCTGCTGATTTTCATTTATTCTTATCAGAAGTTGAAGATTTTGATTTGTCAACTTTTAAAAAAGTATTGGATTTTGAAATTCTAGTTTTAGAAAAATGGAAAGTGAATGGATACAATAGTTGGAATTATTTTGAAGCTCGCCCTATCCTGTCTGCTCTGATGTTTCTGATTGAATATTATATGACAGAAAAATTTTACTTTAAGGCTTTGGACTTGGTTAACTTATACTTAAGTAAGCGACCAGAACGTTTTCCTCCTAATTTTGTCTTCTGTATGCTTTCCTTGTATCATATTACTGGTCAGGAATTAAAGGTTGAACGTTTCTATTGTGAAGAATTAAATAAAGGAAAGCGGGATGATACCATCCTTATTCATGCCATCATCTCTGCTTTTTCTCAAGGAAAAATTGAGGAAGCCAGTCAGCTATTTGCAAAATTAGTGGAAATCAATGATGAAGCTGTTGAATTCTTCATAGAGAAAGACTGGCAATTCAATATTTTAGACATTGAAGAACAAGAATGCTATTGTCCAAATTCAGTTGAATCGCTACAAGCTAGTTTGTATCCTCTGCTTGACTATTTACAAGAAAATATTATCTTAACAGAATTTTTAACAAAAGAATCCAAGAAATTCCGTCGTAAACCAGTATTTTCGAATCATTCCAGTGTGTTAAGAAATCTATCCCAGGTTACAGACTGGTACTCCTTTATGAGCGAGGAAAAAATGAAGGGAATCCGGATGGATCTTGTTCGCATCTTTGTTGAAAATGGGATTCGTACATCTTCAGATTTCAAAAAATGGACTGAAAAAGAAGTTCTCGCTTTGAAGGGAATTGGTCCTGTAACCGTTAAAAAGCTGAAAGAAAACGGCATAAAGTTTAAGAAAGAGAAGTAATTGTTTATGGAAGGGGGGAGGTGAAATTGTCTTGAATGAAATTTCTAATTTCATCCTGTATACTACACCAAATGGCGACGTTCAGCTAGATATCCTTTTACAAGATGAAAATCTTTGGTTGACTCAAAAAGGTCTTGCAGAGCTCTTTGGAGTTGAACGAAGTGTCATTACAAAGCACTTAAAAAACATTTATGATAGTGGTGAGTTGGATAAGGTGTCAACTTGTGCAAAATTTGCACAGGTTCAACAAGAGGGAAATAGAACTGTCCGACGTGAACTTGAATATTACAATCTGGATGCTATCATTTCAGTTGGCTATCGCGTAAATTCCAGCAAGGCTACTCAATTTAGAATTTGGGCAACCAAGACCTTGAAAGAATTTATCATCAAAGGTTTTGTTTTGAATGATGAACGCTTGAAACAAGGACAGACAGTTTTCGGACAAGATTATTTCCGTGAACTTTTAGAACGAATTCGCTCTATTCGTTCTAGCGAGCGCCGAATCTATCAACAAATTACGGATATCTTTGCCGAATGTGCCATAGATTATGATCGAAACTCGGATATTACTAAAAACTTCTATGCTATGGTGCAAAATAAATTTCATTATGCAATTACTGGAAGTACGGCTGCAGAAATTATCTATCAGCAAGCTGATGCTAGTAAAGAAAAAATGGGATTAACTACTTGGAAACATGCACCTGATGGACGAGTGCTCAAATCAGATGTAACGGTAGCCAAAAATTATTTGCAAGAAAAAGAAATTCGACAACTAGAGCGAACTGTTACAGCCTATTTTGATTATATCGAGGGTTTAGTTGAGCGCCGTAATACGTTTACAATGCGAGGATTGGCAGATAGTATTGATCGCTTTCTATCCTTTAATGAATATGAAATCTTAGAAGGAAAAGGAAGCATTTCCAAGAAACAAGCAGACTCAAAAGCCATCCAAGAGTATGAAAAATTTAACCGAACTCAAAAAATTATATCGGACTTTGATAAACATATTCTGAAGATAATGAGAGAAAGTTAATGTAAAATTTTTATACAGTTTCTTTTTTACTAATAGAAGATACTGAAAAAATCAGATGTGCTGAATCAAGGCATATCTTCTACATACTAATTTTATTTAAAGATATTAACTAGAAAGGACAAACACATGTCTAAAGAACTTTCACCTAAATACAATCCAGCCGAGGTTGAGGCTGGTCGTTACCAAAAATGGCTTGATGCCGATGTTTTCAAGCCTTCAGGAGACCAAAAGGCTAAGCCTTATTCAATCGTGATTCCACCACCAAATGTAACTGGGAAGCTTCACCTTGGTCACGCTTGGGATACGACTTTGCAAGATATCATCATCCGTCAAAAACGCATGCAAGGTTTTGATACCCTTTGGCTTCCAGGGATGGACCACGCGGGGATTGCCACTCAGGCTAAGGTTGAGGAGCGCTTGCGTGGCGAGGGTATTTCCCGCTATGACTTGGGTCGTGAGTCTTTCTTGACGAAAGTCTGGGAATGGAAAGACGAATATGCCACTACTATCAAGGAACAATGGGGTAAGATGGGGCTCTCTGTAGACTACTCTCGTGAGCGTTTCACTCTTGACGAAGGTTTGTCAAAAGCTGTTCGTAAGGTCTTTGTGGACCTTTACAAGAAAGGGTGGATCTATCGTGGTGAATTCATCATCAACTGGGACCCAGCTGCACGCACAGCCCTTTCTGATATTGAAGTTATCCACAAGGATGTCGAAGGTGCCTTCTACCACATGAACTACATGCTGGAAGACGGCTCACGCGCCCTTGAAGTGGCAACAACTCGTCCTGAGACCATGTTTGGGGACGTTGCGGTTGCGGTAAATCCAGAAGATCCACGCTACAAGGACTTGATTGGTCAAAACGTTATTCTGCCAATCGCTAATAAATTGATCCCAATCGTTGGTGATGAGCACGCAGATCCTGAGTTTGGTACTGGTGTCGTGAAAATTACACCTGCCCACGATCCAAACGACTTCTTGGTTGGTCAACGTCACAACTTGCCACAAGTCAATGTTATGAACGACGACGGTACTATGAATGACTTAGCCTTCGAATTTGCAGGCATGGACCGTTTTGAAGCTCGTAAGGCAGTCGTTGCTAAGTTGGAAGAAATCGGTGCCCTCGTTAAAATTGAAAAACGTGTCCACAGTGTTGGTCACTCAGAGCGTACTGGTGTTGTGGTTGAACCACGCTTGTCTACTCAATGGTTCGTCAAGATGGACCATTTGGCTAAGAACGCCATTGCCAACCAAGACACAGAGGACAAGGTTGAATTCTACCCACCTCGTTTCAACGATACCTTCCTCCAATGGATGGAAAATGTCCACGACTGGGTAATCTCTCGTCAGCTCTGGTGGGGTCACCAAATCCCTGCTTGGTACAATGCTGAGGGTGAAATGTACGTTGGCGAAGAAGCTCCAGAAGGTGACGGATGGACTCAGGACGAAGACGTCTTGGATACTTGGTTCAGTTCTGCCCTTTGGCCATTCTCAACTATGGGCTGGCCTGATGTCGACTCAGCAGACTTCAAACGTTACTTCCCAACTTCAACCTTGGTAACAGGTTACGACATCATCTTCTTCTGGGTGTCTCGTATGATCTTCCAGTCATTGGAATTCACAGGCCGTCAACCATTCCAAAACGTGCTTATCCACGGTCTCATTCGTGACGAGCAAGGACGCAAGATGTCTAAGTCTCTCGGTAACGGGATTGACCCAATGGATGTCATCGAGAAATACGGTGCCGATGTCCTTCGTTGGTTCCTTTCAAACGGTTCTGCACCAGGTCAAGACGTCCGCTTCTCTTACGAGAAAATGGATGCCTCATGGAACTTCATTAACAAGATCTGGAACATCTCTCGCTACATCCTCATGAACAATGAAGGCTTGACCCTTGAGCAAGCAACTGCCAATGTGGAAAAAGTTGCCAACAAGGAAGCTGGAAATGTCACAGATCGCTGGATTCTCCACAACCTCAATGAAACCATCGGAAAAGCAACTGCCAACTTTGACAAGTTTGAGTTTGGTGTGGCTGGACACATCCTCTACAACTTCATCTGGGATGAGTTTGCGGACTGGTATGTTGAGTTGACCAAGGAAGTCCTTTATAGTGACAACGAAGAAGAGAAAGTCATCACGCGTTCTGTTCTCCTTTATACTTTGGATAAGATTCTTCGTCTCCTTCACCCGATCATGCCATTCGTGACAGAGGAAATCTTTGGACAAATCTCAGAAGGCTCTATCGTGACAGCTGCATACCCAACTGTTAATCTAGCCTTTGAAGACCTTGCGGCTCACACTGGTGTGGAAAGTCTCAAAGACTTGATCCGTGCCGTTCGTAATGCGCGTGCGGAAGTAAACGTAGCACCAAGTAAGCCAATCACAATCCTTGTTAAGACTAGCGATAGTGACTTGGAAGCCTTCTTTAACAGCAATGTCAACTACATCAAACGTTTCACAAATCCAGAACACTTGGAAATTGCATCAAACATCCCTGCACCTGAACTCGCAATGTCAAGCGTCATCACAGGAGCAGAAATCTACTTGCCACTGGCAGACCTCCTCAATGTCGAAGAAGAACTGGCTCGTCTCGACAAGGAACTGGCTAAATGGCAAAAAGAACTAGATATGGTGGGCAAGAAACTCTCTAACGAACGCTTCGTCGCCAATGCTAAACCAGAAGTCGTCCAAAAAGAACGCGACAAACAAGCCGACTACCAAGCCAAATACGACGCGACAGTTGCACGTATTGATGATATGAAGAAGTTGGTGAAGTAGTGTGAAGTGAGATATACTTGGAAGATGATTTACACCTCACACCTGCTTTTTTATGTAGTTTGTGTTAAACTGATAGTACTGCCTCCATGGTGAAAGGAGAATATATATGAAACTAACAATAGAAAATATAGGTAATGTAAAGAATGCAGAAATTGAAATAAATGGAATTTCAGTTATTGCAGGTCAAAATGGCACTGGAAAAAGTACAATAAGTCGTTCTTTATTTTCAATATTTAGTGCCAATTATGATGTTATAAAAAAAATTTCTAACGATCGAACTAAAGCAATTAATGATTTTTTAGAAGACTATCTCTCTGATATCGAAATGAATCGTAAAAATAATTCTGAAATAGGGATTGCTAGAAGAATCGTTCCGAGTTTCCTTTATACAGAATTGACAAAAATCATTTCAAAAAATTTATTGATATTTCTTGATAAAAATTATAGTGAACATAATAATGAATCCCTTAAGAAGAGTATCATTGAATCAATTAATGAATTCAATAAACGAAATTCAAAATACTTTGTATTAAATATTAAGGATTTGGACCTAAATGTTTTATCTGAAAATATAAAAGAAATTCTATCTCAGTCAGACCAATCTATCTTTAACCAAATTTTAACTGCTCATTTAACTGATGAATTTCATAATCAAATAAATAATATATACGACCCATTGACAGGACTAATTTCTTTAAGAATAAAAGATGAACAAATAAATGTTGAAGTTAACAAAAATAGAGCTACTGCAGATAAATTGATAAATTTTAAAACAGATGTAGTATACATAGATGATGCTGCTGCAATAGTTGAAAATTTATTTTCAACTAAATTTTTAAATAAATTTTCAACTAAATTTTTAAATGAATTTTTAAATAAAATTGATTTAAAATTGGATCATAATGCTCATTTAATGGAGCAGCTTAGAGATGAAAGAAACAACACTTACACATTACGAGCTAAGATAACTGACAGATTAAATTTGGTGTTTAATGAAATAAATCATATATTGAAGACTGATATTGTTAATAGTTCAGAAGATGAGGAAGATGAAAAAAAACTTAATATAATCAATTATTCTTCAGGTATGAAAACGTTCTATTTAATTAAATCTCTTTTAGAAAATGGTGTGATTAGAGAAAATGGGACACTCATTTTAGATGAACCAGAAGTCCATTTACATCCAGAATGGCAATTGAAATTTGCTGAAATTATAGTATTACTTCAGAAAGAATTTGGATTACATATCTTAATCAATTCCCATAGTCCTTATTTAGTTGAAGCGATTGATATATTTAGCAAAAAAAATGATACAAATGATTCTGTTAAGTATTATCTTGCTAATAGTTCTATTGAAGATGTTACTGACTCGATTGATAAGATTTATGAGCAAATGTATGTTCCTTTAAATCGCCTTGAGGAGCTAGCGGAGGATTTTGATGGTGAGTAAAATAATTTTCTCTATATTACATAATTTTAATATTAGATTTTCTGAATGTCGTAGCGATATTAAAACCTGCTCATATGATTCTGATTCTAACTATAATTTGGTAAACTCTAAATATACTTGTTATAATTTTGATAAGATTTCAGAAATTATTTTTAAAAAACATAGCTTTGATAAATGGCAATCTGTAGATACAATTCTGCCTCTTCTTCCTGTAGATGCTGATAGTAAATTATATTTAATAGAGTTTAAGAATTCAAAAAATATTCCATATGCTAACGTTAGAGCTAAAATATTATCGAGTTTGTTCCTACTAGAAAATTTTTATGGATTGCAAAAAACTGATTATAAAAAAATAGTGACAGTTACTGTAGTTAAATCACAAAAAGGTAAAAGACATTTAAATGAAATTAGACAACATCAGGCAAAAATAAGTGGTAAGTCACCTTATAAAGTTGAAAATTTTAGGGCTTTAGAAGATTTTTATGGAATTGAATCTTTTAAATATCCCCCTGAAAAAT
Source organism: Streptococcus sp. 1343 (assembly GCF_013277355.1). Classification (NCBI taxonomy): domain Bacteria; kingdom Bacillati; phylum Bacillota; class Bacilli; order Lactobacillales; family Streptococcaceae; genus Streptococcus; species Streptococcus sp. 1343. The sequence continues at coordinate 14,875 of NZ_VMMT01000061.1, read as the reverse complement.
TTATAGAATTTATAGAGAATAATAATTTAGTCAGTTAAAATTAAAATACTAAAATTTTATAGCTTTGATTAAAAACCAGCTCACTACACAACAACCCCTCTAAGTTCGAACCGCTCTGAGAAGTACAACATTGCAGTTTCTTCTCAGGTGTTGGGGGATTTGAACAAACCAACGAGTTCAGAGTGGTGTATCCTATGAGTTTGATAAGTATGCAAGCTAGAATTATTCATTTAATCAAACCATTCATCCAAAAGGCATTACAAATGAGTGCATGGGATGTTGAGTATAACTCTTTTATTACTTCTTCATAGAACTTATTATGAATGTTTTTTATAGTTCACCCCAATTTCACCATTTACCGATGACACAGAAAAACAATTGAAAGGATATTTCTATGCAACCAACTTACAACATTGACAACCCAAACTTGTCTTATGAAGCTAAGCGTGACTTATGGCGGATAGGTTTTGGTCTGCAGAAAGTTGACAATCTAGTGCCATCAGCGTATATGGAATCTTTGGCTGAGAAACAGTCCCGGGGTGAACTGACTTACGAGCAGGTTTATGAGGATGCAACGGCTTATCACCATACTATTGATGCAAGTACGGAAGAGGCAGACTTGGTTTCTCTACGTATTGTAGAACTATTGTCTCGAAGAGGCTTTAGCTTTAGTCCTGCGACCTTACTTGCTATTCATAAGGAGTTGTTTCAAGATATATTTGAACCCTCTATTCCGGTGGGGCAATTTCGTCAGACCAATATCACAAAGAATGAACCTGTTTTGAATGGTGAAAGTGTTGTGTACTCTGATTACTCCATGATTCAAATGACCTTGGATTATGATTTTAATCAGGAAAAACAAGTTGCATATGCGACACTAACTCAGGCGGATGTGGTTAAACAAATCCAGCATTTTATTTCAGGAATCTGGCAGATTCATCCATTTCGCGAAGGAAACACTCGGACAGTAACGGTCTTTTTGATTCAGTATCTTCGTGAGTTTGGTTTTGATATTGATAATACACCATTTCAGCAACATGCCAAGTATTTTCGTGATGCCTTGGTATTAGATAATGCAAAGATTTTACAGCGACGTCCTGAGTTTTTAACAGCTTTTTTTGAAAATCTCTTGCTCGGTGGTCAAAATGATTTGTCTTCAGAAAAAATGTATCTAGATTTAGACCTCGATTTTTCATAATCCTAATACTGAGTAAACATTGAATTTTAGGAAAAAATGAAGTAAATATTCTCACAAGAAAACGTATATCATCAAAGTTTTAGGTCACTTGATAATATGCGTTTTTTGAATTTTATAGACTGCTCGTTTAAACTCTATTTACCTCGTACATTCCGGAGCGAGACGGAATATTAGCCACATACAAAATGAGTACTATTAGGATTTTATTTTCGTGTACAATTTCAGCTATTCTTGTTATAATCAGCCTATAGGAATCAAGGAGGTGATTGTTATGGCTGTTTTTGTGTCTTTGGATGGAATTGTGGTAGAAGTACTTGATGTCTTTTCTTCTTTTAATGGGGATAGTGAGTTTTTCTTGTGTAAACATCTTAAAGACAAGAGTCAGTTTGTGATGGAACGCTCTCAGTTCGAGGAGATGTTCCAACTTCAAAGTAGTCGCTTGACGACGCAAGACAAATTACAATTGTTTACCTCCGTGTTTGCTGGCCGTTATGATGTTTATGCTAAGAGTTTCATCAATGATCAAGGGAAAATTCAATATTTTCCATCCTATGATTATGGTTGGAAGCAGTTGCCACCTGAAAAACGGAGTTTCCAGACATTGACAGATTCCGTTTTGAAATCTCATTTTCGTGGGGAGACAGCTATCGGTATCTTTCCTATGCACTTAGATGATAGCTGTTATTTTTTGGTACTTGATTTGGATGAAGGAGATTGGAAAGAAGCTGGTTTAACCATTCGAAGAATAGCCAGGGAACGCCAGATGGAAGCCCATTTAGAGATTTCTCGTTCGGGTCACGGACTCCATATTTGGTTCTTCTTTGAGGAAGCGATTCCGAGTCGAGAGGCTCGCTTGTTTGGAAAGAAACTGTTAGAACTGGCAATGCAGGAAAGTATGCAACTGTCCTTTGATTCTTTTGATCGCATGTTTCCAAATCAGGATGTTCTTCCTAAAGGTGGATTTGGTAATTTGATTGCCCTTCCTTTTCAAGGAGAAGCTTATCATCAAGGGCGAACGGTCTTTGTGGATGAACAGTTTCAGCCTTATGAAGACCAATGGAGGTATCTACAAGAACTTCAGAGGGTTTCAACTGCTAAAGTGGCACTGTTAATCCAAGAGGAGTTAGGTAAGGAAGAATTGGATAAGGAGTTGAAGGTCGTCTTATCCAATATGATCCAACTTGAAAAATCGTCTGTGACACCCAAGACACTGTTTTTCTTGAAAAATATGGCTTCATTTTCTAATCCCGAATTTTATTTAAAGCAGGCTATGCGACAGCCAACCTATCAAATTCCTGAGCGAATGTATTTATTTGGAGAATCCGATCATTATTTATGGCTGCCAAGAGGCTTGCTGTATCCATTGCAAGATAAATTTAAGCAGGTATCTGTGGAAGATAGGAGAAAGGTACAAAGGTCTATTAGAGTGGAATTTAAGGGAGAACTCACTTTTGAGCAAGAGTTAGCCCTGTCAGATATGATTTCCAAAGAAAATGGTTTACTCCATGCGGAGACTGGTTTTGGGAAAACCGTTTTAGGTGCTGCTCTCATCTCTGAATGGAAGACCAAAACAATTATCCTAGTTCATAATAGGCAACTCTTAGACCAATGGCTGGATCGTTTAAACCATTTTTTGACTTTCGAAGAGGAAGAAGCTACCCGTTATACGGCATCAGGTCGTGAAAAGGTAATAGGCTATGTTGGGCAGTACGGTGGGACTAAGAAATGGCTGAGTAAACTGGTTGATGTTGTTATGATTCAATCTCTATTTAAGTTGGAAAATAGTCAAAGTCTTTTGGATGAGTATGAGATGATGATTGTGGATGAGTGTCATCATGTCTCTGCCTTGATGTTTGAAAAAGTTGTTGCTCAGTTTAGAGGGAAGTATCTTTACGGTTTGACGGCTACGCCTGAGCGTAAGAATGGTCATGAGCCTATTGTTTTTCAGAGAATTGGTGAGATACTCCATACTGCTGATAAGCGGGAAACGGATTTTAAACGGCAATTGCAATTAAGATTCACTTCTTTTGGTCATTTGGAGATTGAAAAGACCAAAGCAAGTAATTTTATACAGCTTAGTGATTGGATTGCTACTGACTCAGTGAGGAATCAGTTGATTATCAAGGATATTCTAGACCAAGTGGCAGAAGGGCGGAATATCTTGGTTCTAGTCAATCGAATTCAACAGATAGATGTCTTTGAAAAGTTATTGAAAGAGAAAGAGGTTGATGACTGTTATATTATTAGCGGAAAAACCAAAGTCCGAGATAGAACAAGTTTAATGGAGACGTTAGAACAGTTAGATAAAGGGTTTGTTTTATTGTCTACTGGAAAATACATTGGCGAAGGTTTTGACTTGCCTCAGCTAGACACGCTTATATTGGCAGCACCCTTTTCTTGGAAAAATAATTTAATTCAGTATGCAGGTCGGATTCATAGAAACTACAAGGATAAGTCTTTGGTGCGGATTTTCGATTATGTGGATATTCATGTTCCTTATTTAGAAAAGATGTTTCAGAAACGACAAGTAGCTTATCGAAAGATGGATTATCGTGTCATCGAGGGTGAGGAGAAACAATTCGTTTATGTTGATAGTAGATATGAGAAGGTGTTGAGAGAGGACTTGGCAGGGGAAAGACAGGAATGTCTGCTTATTTTACCTTATGTGCACCAGACAAAACTGATGAATTTTCTAAAAGAATTTAGGATTAGTCAAATTGAGATATGTATACCAGAGACGGTTGCAAATAAAGCATGGCTAGACCAGTTGAAGAGCCAGAAAATTAAAGTGTCTTTTACTCAATCAAAAATAGTAACGCCTATTCTTTTGGTGAATAAGACTATTGTTTGGTATGGTGCAATGCCATTATTAGGGAAGGTAGATGAGATGACCATATTACGTTTGGAATCAGCTAGTATAGTTTCTGAACTAGTGGCAGGTTTACGATAGAGAAAATTTTTAAAAATTTCTATGTATGATTTTCATTTCTTTAGTGAGACTGTTGCCATTATCACATTCGAATCACACAAAATAAAAAAATTTCTACAAGTACTTGACAAATAGATTGAAATATCATAAAATGAAAATGGTTACAGAGTTATTAATTATTTAAGCTTCATGTCACCATTAAAAATTGAAATAAAAGGATGTTATCACTAATACAAGTGAGCAGGAACCTATTTAATCACATCGGAAGAAGTTTCTTGATGTTTTTAAGTAGGTTCCTTTTATTTTAAAAGGGAAATTTTATGATCATAAAACGAATACTAAACCACAATGCCGTAATTGCGCAAAGTAAAAAAGATATCGATATTCTTCTTTTTGGAAGGGGCATAGCTTTTGGAAGAAAAACTGGAGATAAAGTAAATCCAATTGATATTGAGAAAAGTTTTTTTCTCAAAAATAGAGATAATATGACCCGTTTTACAGAGATGTTTATTAACGTTCCTTTGGAGTTGGTGTACATCACCGAAAAAATAATTAACCTAGGTAAAATAACATTGGGTAATAATTTTGATGAAATTATCTATATTAATTTAACGGATCATATTTCTTCGAGCATAGAACGTTATAAAGAAGGGATTATTATTTCGAATCCCCTACGCTGGGAAATATCGAAATATTATAAAGAAGAATTTGAACTTGGGAAAAGGGCTTTACAAATAATAAAAAAAGAGTTAGGTATTGAACTTCCAATTGACGAAGCTGCATTCATAGCGCTACATTTTGTTAATGCTAATTTAGAAAATAATTTTCAAGAGTCGTATAAAATCACTGAAATAATTATGGGAATTGAGAAAATCATTCAAGATTTCTATTGTACTGAGTTTAACCAAGATTCTATTGATTATTATAGATTCATAACTCATATAAAATTATTTGCCCATCGCTTGGTTGAAAATACAACTTATTGTGACGATGATGATGAAGACTTGTTAGCATTAATGAAAAATAAATATCCTAGAGAATATGAATGTGGTGAACAGGTGGCAATGTTTATACAAACTGAGTACAATTATTTGCTGACTTCTAGTGAATTAGTTTATTTGATGGCTCATATTCGTCGTTTAACAAAAAATTTAGATTAATAGAATAGGAGAATACCATGAGTTATAAAGATACAGTACAAAAAATCCTCGATGTAATTGGAGGCGAAAAAAATGTCAATAGAGTTACCCATTGTGTAACACGTTTAAGATTAGAATTAAAAGATGAAAATTTAGTCAATGATGATGATGTGAAGAAGATACCAGGTGTAATAGGTATTATGAAAAAGAATGGGCAATATCAAATTATACTTGGTAATGATGTAGCCAATTATTATAAAGAATTCATTAAACTTGGCAATTTTGAAACAGATTCAGTTGATCAAGGGCACAAAGGGAATATTTTAGAAAGAATCATTGAATATATCGCTGGTTCCATGACTCCAATCATTCCAGCAATGTTAGGGGGAGGTATGTTGAAAGTCTTGGTAATCATTTTACCAATGCTTGGTATATTGCAATCAGATTCTCAAACTATTGCTTTTTTGACATTTTTTGGGGATGCTCCATATTATTTCTTACCGCTGTTATTAGCTTATTCTGCATCACAAAAATTAAAAGTAACATCTACATTAGCTATGTCTGTAGCAGGTGTACTTCTCCATCCAAATTTTGTTCAAATGGTGCAATCAGGGAATCCTCTTAGTTTATTTGGTGCACCTGTGACACCAGCTAGTTATGGTTCATCAGTCATTCCAATTCTTATTATGGTTTGGTTGATGAAATATATTGAAAAAATGATTGCTAAATTAACACCGGCTGTTACTAAGAGTTTTTTGCAACCTACGCTAGTATTACTAGTATCAAGCTTTATTGCCTTAGTTGTAGTCGGACCTATTGGAGTAATTGTTGGTCAAGGATTATCAAATCTAGTTGGGCAAATGTATGGTGTAGCTGGATGGCTTACATTAGCTATTCTTGGTGCTATTATGCCATTTATTGTTATGACTGGAATGCATTGGGCTTTTGCACCTATTTTTTTGGCGGCCTCTATTGCTACTCCAGACGTATTAATTCTTCCAGCAATGTTAGGGTCAAACTTAGCTCAAGGGGCTGCTTCGATGGCTGTTGCATTAAAGAGTAAAAATAATAATACAAAACAAATTGCTTTTGCAGCAGGTTTCTCAGCCTTACTTGCAGGAATTACCGAACCTGCATTATATGGTGTAACTTTAAAATATAAAAAACCACTTTATGCAGCTATGATTGGTGGTGGATTAGCGGGATTATTTGCAGGTCTTACGAGTGTTAAAGCCTATCTATTTGCTGTCCCATCTTTGATAGCGTTGCCTCAATTTATTTATTCTGATGTACCATCAAATATTGTAAATGCTTTAATTGTGGTGGTCATTTCGGTTGTTATTACCTTTGTCTTGGCTTATATATTTGGAATCGATGAAGAAGAGAGTTCTAGCCATTTAGAAGTTGAGGCTAGAGTTTCAAATAAAAAAATGGTATTTTCTCCTATATCAGGAGAAATCATTCCGTTAAGTGATGTCCAGGATAAAACATTTTCAGATAAACTTATTGGAGACGGAGTAGCGATTATCCCAAATGAGGGTAAGGTTTATGCACCATTCGATGGGGAAATTACAAATATTTTTCCGACTAAGCACGCAATTGGATTGAAGAGTGATGAAGGTGTTGAGTTGCTAATTCATATTGGATTAGATACTGTTGAGTTAAAAGGTCAAGGCTTTATTAGTCATGTAGAAGAAGGAGATAGAGTTTTTAAAAATCAGTTGATTTTTGAAATGGACTTAAATTTAATCAAGACTAAAGGCTACGAAACAGTTACACCAGTGATTGTAACGAATACCAATGATTTTCTAGATGTATTAGTATTACCTAATAATCAGACAATCGAGCATTCTAAGGAATTACTGGTAATATTATAATGGAGGAAAGTTATGACCATTTTTCCAGATGATTTTCTTTGGGGTGGAGCGGTTGCAGCTAATCAAGTAGAGGGAGCATATAATGAAGATGGTAAGGGCTTATCAGTTCAGGATGTGTTACCCAAAGGTGGATTAGGAGAAGCAACAGAAAATCCTACAGAAGATAACTTAAAACTGTTAGGTATTGATTTTTATCATAAATATAAGGAAGATATATCCTTGTTTTCTGAAATGGGCTTTAATGTTTTTCGTACTTCTATTGCATGGAGTAGAATTTTTCCAAAAGGAGATGAAGAAGAACCTAACGAAGCTGGTTTGAAATATTATGATGAATTGTTTGATGAACTACATGCTCACGGGATAGAGCCACTTGTAACTCTTTCACACTATGAGACTCCATTATATTTAGCAAGAAAATATCATGGATGGGTTGATAGGAGAATGATTCATTTTTATGAAAAATTTGCTCGAACAGTTTTAGAAAGGTATAAAGATAAAGTTAAATATTGGCTTACATTTAACGAAGTAAACTCTGTTTTGGAATTACCGTTTACTAGTGGAGGAATAGATATACCTAAGGAGAATCTTTCGAAACAAGAATTATATCAAGCTATACATCATGAATTAGTCGCCTCGAGTTTGGTTACAAAAATTGCTCGTGAGATTCATTCAGAGTTTAAGGTGGGGTGTATGGTATTAGCTATGCCAGCTTATCCAATGACTCCAAATCCAAAAGATGTATGGGCGACTCATGAGTATGAGAATCTAAATTATCTATTTTCAGATGTGCATGTTAGAGGTTATTATCCGAATTATGCAAAAAGATATTTTAAGGAACATGACATTAACATAGAGTTTGCAGCTGAAGATGCAGAGTTATTAAAAAATTATACCGTAGATTTTTTATCCTTTAGCTATTACATGAGTGTGACTCAATCTGCTCTTCCAACACAGTATAATTCAGGACAAGGGAATATTATTGGTGGTTTAGTAAATCCTTATTTAGAGTCTTCTGAGTGGGGATGGCAAATTGATCCAATTGGACTACGTATAATTTTAAATAGATATTATGACCGTTATCAAATCCCATTATTTATAGTAGAAAATGGATTAGGTGCTAAAGATCAACTAATAAAAGATGAACTTAATAACTTAACCGTCCAAGATGATTATAGAATTCAGTATATGAAAGAACATTTATTGCAAGTTGCTGAAGCTCTACAGGATGGTGTTGAAATTATGGGCTATACGTCTTGGGGATGTATTGACTGTGTTTCTATGTCCACTGCACAACTTTCTAAAAGGTACGGTCTCATTTATGTTGATCGAAATGATGATGGAAATGGCACATTCAATCGATATAAGAAAATGTCCTTTACTTGGTATAAAGGAGTGATTGAATCAAATGGAGAATCCTTATTCAAATAGTTTGTTTATTGATGATTAGATATTATCACGGTTAAGGCAACATCTCATTAAATATAAAATAAAGAGGTTTGGAAGACATCAAATTCTAAACCTCTTTATTTTATAGGGGGATTAATTAATTTAATTTTGTTACAGAGAGCCGATTATAAATAGTTAACTTAGGATAGATTGGTTATATATAGTAGACTGAATCTAAAATAGTACGAAACAATTGCTAAAACATTTATAGAAATTAATTTTACTTTCCCAATCGATTTGTTTTCATCTTATTTCAATCCGCTATAAAGTTAGATAAGAATAAGCTAACAAGCAGAAGTAAGATAGGTCTTGCAAGAATGGTAAAAATCTGATAAACTAAGTAGTAATTGAATAGGAATCTGAAAGACTAGTAGCCCAAGGGAAGTATATCAGGGAGGAGAGCCGTGACTGCAAGCTCTCTATATGAAAGCTGGGTGAATTCACTTGCGCATGGATTTAGAAATGAAGGTCTGACTTGTCAGATGAAAACGGATGGTACCGCGTGTCAACGCTCCGAGTGGAGTTTTTGGCATGTGGTTTTCTTTTTATCTACGAGAGACTGATGGAGGAAATATGTCAACTATTGAAGAACAATTAAAAGCGCTTCGCGAAGAAACGCTGGCTAGCTTGAAGCAGATTACTGCTGGAAATGAAAAAGAGATGCAAGATTTGCGTGTCTCTGTCCTTGGTAAAAAGGGTTCGCTCACTGAAATCCTCAAAGGGATGAAAGATGTTTCTGCTGAGATGCGTCCAATCATCGGGAAACACGTCAATGAAGCTCGTGATGTCTTGACTGCTGCTTTTGAAGAAACAGCTAAGCTCTTGGAAGAAAAGAAAGTCGCGGCTCAACTGGCTAGCGAGAGTATCGATGTGACGCTTCCAGGTCGTCCAGTTGCGACTGGTCACCGTCACGTTTTGACACAAACCAGTGAAGAAATCGAAGATATCTTCATCGGTATGGGTTATCAAGTCGTGGATGGTTTTGAAGTGGAGCAAGACTACTATAACTTTGAACGTATGAACCTTCCAAAAGACCACCCAGCTCGTGATATGCAGGATACTTTCTATATCACTGAAGAAATCTTGCTCCGTACCCACACGTCTCCAGTTCAGGCGCGTGCTATGGATGCCCATGATTTTTCTAAAGGTCCTTTGAAGATGATCTCGCCAGGGCGTGTCTTCCGTCGCGATACGGACGATGCGACCCACAGTCACCAATTCCACCAAATCGAAGGCTTGGTAGTTGGGAAAAATATCTCTATGGCTGATCTTCAAGGAACGCTTCAGTTGATTGTCCAAAAAATGTTTGGTGAAGAGCGTCAAATTCGTTTGCGTCCATCTTACTTCCCATTCACAGAGCCATCTGTTGAGGTGGATGTTTCTTGCTTCAAGTGTGGTGGAGAAGGCTGTAATGTATGTAAGAAAACAGGTTGGATCGAAATTATGGGGGCCGGTATGGTTCACCCACGTGTCCTTGAAATGAGTGGTATCGATGCGACTGTATACTCTGGCTTTGCCTTTGGTCTTGGACAAGAGCGTGTAGCTATGCTCCGTTATGGAATCAACGATATCCGTGGATTCTACCAAGGAGATGTCCGCTTCTCAGAACAGTTTAAATAATGATTAGAAAAGTAGAAATGGCAGATGTTGAGGTGTTGGCTAAAATTGCCAAACAAGCCTTTCGTGAAACCTTTGCGTATGATAATACGGAAGAGCAGTTACAGGAATACTTTGAAGAGGCTTATAGTCTGAAAACTTTGTCAACTGAGTTGGGAAATCCTGACTCTGAAACCTATTTCATTATGCATGAGGAGGAGATAGCTGGTTTTCTCAAAGTCAACTGGGGAAGTGCTCAAACTGAGAGAGAATTAGAGGACGCTTTTGAAATTCAACGCCTCTATGTGCTACAAAAATTCCAAGGATTTGGACTAGGTAAGCAACTGTTTGAATTCGCACTTGAACTTGCTACAAAAAATAGTTTTTCTTGGGCTTGGCTAGGTGTTTGGGAGCATAATACAAAAGCTCAAGCGTTTTATAACCGATATGGTTTTGAAAAATTTAGCCAACATCATTTTATGGTTGGTCAAAAAGTAGATACGGATTGGTTACTGAGAAAGAAATTAAGGTAAGAAGAGAATTCTTCTATTGAAATGATAGGAAAGGAAAAGAACCAGTGTGGCAATGGTCATTCTGGAGAACTAAATTATGCTTGTATCTTATAAATGGTTAAAAGAATTGGTGGGCATTGATGTGCCATCACAGGAGTTGGCTGAAAAAATGTCAACCACAGGGATCGAGGTCGAAGGTGTCGAATCACCAGCTGCCGGTCTTTCAAAAATTGTCGTCGGTGAGATCTTGTCCTGCGAAGATGTGCCAGAAACTCACCTTCATGTTTGTCAGGTTAACGTTGGCGAAGAAGAAGAGCGTCAGATCGTTTGTGGTGCCCCAAATGTGCGTGCAGGCATCAAGGTTATGGTGGCTCTTCCGGGAGCTCGTATCGCTGACAATTACAAAATCAAAAAAGGAAAAATCCGTGGCTTAGAGTCACTTGGAATGATCTGTTCACTTGGTGAATTGGGTATTTCTGACTCAGTTGTACCTAAGAAATTCGCAGATGGTATTCAAATTTTGCCAGAAAATGCCGTTCCAGGTGAGGAAGTCTTTTCATATCTAGACTTGGATGATGAAATCATCGAACTTTCTATCACACCAAACCGTGCAGATGCCCTTTCTATGCGTGGAGTGGCTCACGAAGTGGCAGCCATATATGACAAGGCAGTCAACTTTAAAGAATTTACTTTGACAGAAACAAATGAAGCTGCGACAGATGCCCTTTCTGTGGGCATTGAGACAGGCAAGGCGCCTTACTATGCAGCTCGTATCTTGGACAATGTGACTATCGCACCAAGTCCACAATGGTTGCAAAACCTTCTCATGAACGAAGGCATCCGTCCCATCAATAACGTTGTAGACGTGACAAACTACATCCTGCTCTACTTTGGTCAACCTATGCATGCTTTTGACTTGGACACATTTGAAGGGACTGACATCCGTGTGCGTGAAGCGCGTGCTGGTGAAAAATTGGTGACCTTGGACGGTGAAGAACGTGACTTGGACGTGAATGACCTAGTCATCACTGTTGCAGACAAGCCAGTAGCCCTTGCAGGTGTCATGGGTGGTCAAGCAACAGAAATCTCTGAAAAATCTAGTCATGTTGTCCTTGAAGCTGCTGTTTTCAATGGCAAATCTATCCGTAAGACAAGTGGTCGCCTGAACCTTCGTTCTGAGTCATCTTCTCGCTTTGAAAAAGGAATTAATGTGGCAACAGTTAATGAAGCCCTTGATGCGGCAGCTAGCCTGATTGCGGAACTTGCAGGTGCGACGGTGCGTAAGGGCATCGTTTCAGCGGGTGAGCTTGATACTTCAGATGTAGAAGTTTCTTCAACCCTTGCTGATGTTAACCGTGTCCTCGGAACTGAGCTGTCTTATGCTGATGTAGAAGACGTCTTCCGTCGTCTTGGCTTTGGTCTTTCTGGAAATGCAGACAGCTTTACAGTCAGAGTCCCATGTCGTCGTTGGGATATCACAATCGAAGCTGATCTCTTTGAAGAAATCGCTCGTATCTATGGATATGACCGCTTGCCAACCAGCCTTCCAAAAGACGATGGTACAGCTGGTGAATTGACTGTGACACAAAAACTCCGCCGTCAAGTTCGTACCATTGCTGAAGGAGCAGGTTTGACAGAAATTATCACCTATGCTCTGACAACTCCTGAAAAAGCAGTTGAGTTCACAGCTCAACCAAGTAACCTTACTGAACTCATGTGGCCAATGACTGTGGATCGTTCAGTCCTCCGTCAAAATATGATTTCAGGGATCCTTGATACCGTTGCCTACAACGTGGCTCGTAGGAATAAAAACTTGGCCCTTTATGAGATTGGAAAAGTTTTTGAACAAACAGGCAATCCAAAAGAAGAACTTCCAAATGAAATCAACAGTTTTGCCTTTGCCTTGACAGGCTTGGTTGCAGAAAAAGATTTCCAAACAGTAGCAGTTCCAGTTGATTTCTTCTATGCTAAGGGAATCCTTGAAGCGCTATTTTCTCGCTTGGGATTCCAAGTAACTTATACAGCAACATCTGAAATCGCTAGCCTTCATCCAGGTCGTACAGCTATGATTTCACTCGGTGACCAAGTTCTTGGTTTCCTTGGTCAAGTGCATCCAGTCACTGCTAAGGCCTACGATATTCCAGAAACGTATGTGGCTGAGCTCAACCTTTCAGCCATCGAGGCTGCCCTTCAACCTGCTACTCCATTTGTGGAAATCACAAAATTCCCAGCAGTTAGCCGTGACGTTGCCCTTCTCCTAAAGGCAGAAGTCACTCACCAAGAAGTTGTGGACGCTATCCAAGCTGCCGGTGTGAAACGCTTGACAGATATCAAACTCTTTGACGTCTTCTCAGGCGAAAAATTGGGACTTGGTATGAAGTCCATGGCTTATAGCTTGACCTTCCAAAATCCAGAAGACAGCTTAACGGACGAAGAAGTCGCACGATATATGGAAAAAATCCAAGCGTCTCTCGAAGAAAAAATCAATGCAGAAGTGCGTTAAACGATAGTATGATACAAATTCCCCCTCTAGTTTATGAACACTAGAGGGGTGATTTTATATAATACTCAATGAAAATCAAAAAGCAAACTAGGAAGCTAGCCGTAGGTTGCTCAAAACACTGTTTTGAGGTTGTAGATAAGACTGACGAAGTCAGTAACCATATGTCTAAGGTAAGGCGATGCTGATGTGGTTTGAAGAGATTGTCGAAGAGTATAAAATAATTAAAATGTGATTTCTGTAAAAATACATCTATGATCAGAGTTTTGAAAACTTACAATGTCTAAATCTTTAACATAGTAGTGGTTTTTAGGCAATAAAATATGATCTATTGTTGCATTAAAAAGTTTTGGACTTTGGCTATTCCAAGTTCCTCTTTCAAAAGGTGGTAGTACATTTAATGCGTCCCTATGAGAGCTTATTTTTGCAAGTGCTCCATGACGCATAGTTGCATTAAAATCACCTGCAATAATAGCCTTTGGATATTTTGAAGCCAATTGATTATGAATGATGGTTAAGTCTTGCTTCCAGATTTCCATTAAACCTGGCAGAGGAGGAGCAGTATGCAAAGCAATGATATCTGGTATATTTTGTTTTCTCGAATGTAATACAATTGTCCCGAACCGTGTTGTATGGAAAGTTTTAGCTTCTGTATAGAAACCATAACTTTTCTTGACAATCACAGTCACAGGAGCTATTCCACTATCAGTAGGTGGAGAAGTAAAAATATCATAGTTGGCTATAGAAAGTCCAACTTGATGAAACAATAGTTTGATTCTCTGGTTTTCTTGCTCACCTCTGATATTGGTAGCTAGTTCAGGGAATATAGTCATATCGGCATCAAAATGGCTAAAAATTCGCTCAATATGTTGTGCTTCTATTTGATTAGCGACGTTCCAAGTTACTAATTTTAAGGTTTTAGTCTTATTTGATACGGAAGAAAGGGTTTTATCTGTTCCGAATAATAGTAATATGAACGATAGTAAGAGAAAGATGCTAGAATAAAACCGTATTTGTTTATTTTTCTTGTAAAAAGATAGGGAAAAAAATACGAAACTTAAAATAGAAACCATAGTTGCAGTAGCTAAGGGGAAGGCATAAATCTGTGCCAAGATAGGTCTGGTAGATAGCCAAATATTAAGATTAGAAGATGGAAAAAAAGAATAAGCTATGATAGGGATAGCAAAGAGAATGACAGAAAAGGCAGAGAGAAATATTTTAATCATTGTATGAGTACCTCGATTTGCAATGGTTGCTCGGAGCTAATGTGACTTTGTGACTTTACTTGATTGATACTCTTTTTCTTGTCTTCCTTATAGATTAAGTACAACCCAAGTAAAAAAAAGTCCAATTTAAGATTGAAATGATTAAAAGTCACGGAGATGCAAGACAATTATACTACAAAAGGCAAACATTTGACAATCGATAGTCGTCGCTTAATCGAACGATGGAAAAAGGGTAACTTCTCAAAGTAACTTCCACTTGGCTAGCCGAAGTGGAAATTAGTCTAAAACGGATTTTTATAGTGGAATTAAGTGTGAGACGTTTGAGTTAGAAATGAGGTCTACTATGACAAAATATAAACACCTTACCCTTTCAGACCGTAATGATATCCAATTAGGCTTAGAGCGCGGTGAAACCTTCAAAGCTATTGGACAACTTATACTCAATCATTTTC
>NZ_VMMT01000060.1:0-44051 GCF_013277355.1 Streptococcus sp. 1343 | reverse complement strand
TATCAGGCTACACATCCTACAGTCCAAAAGTGGATGGTCCAGATTTTGAACTCATCAAAAAACTCTGTGATGCCGGTGTAGATGTCATTGCAGAAGGAAAAATTCATACACCAGAACAAGCCAAACAAATCCTTGAATACGGAGTGCGAGGCATCGTTGTTGGTGGCGCTATTACTAGACCAAAAGAGATTACAGAACGCTTCGTTGCTGGTCTTAAATAAGATGTGAGGGGGGGAGTTTTATATTTAAAGTTTTACAAAAAGTTGGAAAAGCTTTTATGTTACCTATAGCTATACTTCCTGCAGCAGGTCTACTTTTGGGGATTGGTGGTGCACTTTCAAACCCAACCACGATAGCAACTTATCCAATACTAGACAATAGTATTTTTCAATCGATATTCCAAGTAATGAGCTCTGCAGGAGAGGTTGTATTCAGTAACTTGTCACTACTTCTCTGTGTGGGATTATGTATTGGCTTAGCGAAACGAGATAAAGGAACCGCTGCGTTAGCAGGAGTAACTGGTTACTTAGTTATGACTGCAACGATCAAAGCTCTGGTAAAACTTTTTATGGCAGAAGGATCTGCAATTGATACTGGAGTTATTGGAGCATTAGTTGTCGGAATAGTTGCCGTATATTTGCACAACCGATATAGCAATATTCAATTACCTTCCGCTTTAGGATTCTTTGGAGGTTCACGCTTCGTTCCTATTGTTACATCGTTCTCTTCTATCTTAATTGGCTTTGTCTTCTTTGTTATTTGGCCACCTTTCCAACAACTTCTTGTTTCTACAGGTGGATATATTTCTCAGGCAGGTCCAATTGGAACTTTTCTATATGGATTTTTAATGAGACTTTCTGGAGCAGTAGGCTTACATCATATGATTTATCCTATGTTTTGGTATACTGAACTTGGTGGTGTTGAAACTGTTGCAGGACAAACAGTGGTTGGGGCTCAAAAAATATTTTTTGCTCAATTAGCCGATCCGGCTCATTCTGGATTATTTACAGAAGGAACAAGGTTTTTTGCAGGTCGTTTCTCAACAATGATGTTCGGTTTACCGGCTGCCTGTTTAGCGATGTACCATAGTGTTCCTAAGAATCGTCGTAAAAAATACGCGGGTTTGTTTTTTGGAGTTGCTTTAACATCTTTTATTACCGGTATTACAGAACCAATTGAATTTATGTTTCTATTCGTCAGTCCGGTTCTATATGTTGTTCACGCATTCCTTGATGGTGTCAGCTTTTTTATTGCAGACATCTTAAATATTTCAATAGGAAACACATTTTCAGGAGGTGTAATCGATTTCACTTTATTTGGAATTTTGCAGGGGAACGCTAAGACGAATTGGGTTCTTCAGATTCCATTTGGACTTATTTGGAGTGTTTTGTATTATATTATTTTTAGATGGTTCATTACTCAATTCAACGTTCTAACGCCAGGAAGAGGAGAAGAAGTAGATTCTAAAGAAATTTCTGAATCCGCAGATTCAACTTCAAATACTGCGGATCATTTAAAACAGGATAGCCTACAAATTATCAGAGCCTTGGGTGGATCAAATAATATAGAAGATGTAGATGCTTGTGTGACACGTTTACGTGTAGCTGTAAAAGAAGTTAATCAAGTTGATAAAGCACTTTTAAAACAAATTGGTGCAGTTGATGTCTTAGAAGTGAAGGGTGGCATTCAAGCAATCTATGGAGCAAAAGCAATCTTATATAAAAATAGTATTAATGAAATTTTAGGTGTAGATGATTAAGTACTTACTGACTTAATAAAAAATAGAGGAGAGTGATTGATGAGTAGGAAAAAATGAAAACGTATATAAATGCAAAGAACTCATTATCCAAGTTGGATACGCTTATAAAATAGGAGAATACAAATGAAATTTAGAAAATTAGCTTGTACAGTACTTGCGGGTGCTGCGGTTCTTGGTCTTGCTGCTTGTGGCAATTCTGGCGGAAGTAAAGATGCTGGTAAATCAGGTGGTGACGGTGCCAAAACAGAAATCACTTGGTGGGCATTCCCAGTATTTACCCAAGAAAAAGCTGGTGACGGTGTTGGAACTTATGAAAAATCAATCATCGAAGCGTTTGAAAAAGCAAATCCAGATGTAAAAGTGAAATTGGAAACCATCGACTTCAAGTCAGGCCCTGAAAAAATCACAACAGCCATCGAAGCAGGAACAGCTCCGGACGTACTCTTTGACGCACCAGGACGTATCATCCAATACGGTAAAAATGGTAAATTGGCTGAGTTGAACGACCTTTTCACAGATGAATTTGTTAAAGATGTCAATAACGAAAACATCATACAAGCAAGTAAAGCTGGAGACAAGGCTTACATGTATCCAATTAGTTCTGCCCCATTCTACATGGCAATGAACAAGAAAATGCTAGAAGATGCTGGAGTGGCAAACCTTGTAAAAGAAGGTTGGACAACTGATGATTTTGAAAAAGTATTGAAAGCACTCAAAGACAAGGGCTACACACCAGGTTCATTGTTCAGTTCTGGTCAAGGGGGAGACCAAGGAACACGTGCCTTTATCTCTAACCTTTATAGCGGTTCTGTAACAGATGAAAAAGTTAGCAAATATACAACTGATGATCCTAAATTCGTCAAAGGTCTTGAAAAAGCAACTGGCTGGATTAAAGACAATTTGCTCAATAATGGTTCACAATTTGACGGTGGGGCAGATATCCAAAACTTTGCCAACGGTCAAACATCTTACACAACCCTTTGGGCACCAGCTCAAAATGGTATCCAAGCTAAACTGTTAGAAGCAAGTAAGGTAGAAGTAGTAGAAGTACCATTCCCATCAGACGAAGGTAAACCAGCTCTTGAATACCTTGTAAACGGATTTGCAGTATTCAACAATAAAGACGACAAGAAAGTCGCTGCATCTAAGAAATTCATCCAGTTTATCGCAGATGACAAAGAGTGGGGACCTAAAGACGTAGTTCGTACAGGTGCTTTCCCAGTCCGTACTTCATTTGGAAAACTTTATGAAGACAAACGCATGGAAACAATCAGCGGCTGGACTCAATACTACTCACCATACTACAACACTATTGATGGATTTGCTGAAATGAGAACACTTTGGTTCCCAATGTTGCAATCTGTATCAAATGGTGACGAAAAACCAGCGGACGCTTTGAAAGCCTTCACTGAAAAAGCGAACGAAACAATCAAAAAAGCTATGAAACAATAGTCCTTAGTTATTCTATAAAAAGTAGTTTTTTAAAGAAGCTAAGAGTGTATACCCCCTTTTCCCTCTACACAGATAGTGTAAGAAAAGGGGGCTTTTGTTTAAAATGTAAGAAACTGTCACGAAATTAAAATGAAGTTCTTACATAAGCGAATCATAAAAAATTTCATTTTGATTTTAAAACAGTTCAAGAAAGTCAAAAAATTATTCTATTTGAAAGAGAGGTGCCGACTGTGAAAGTCAATAAAATTCGTATGCGGGAAACAGTGATTTCCTATGCTTTCCTAGCACCAGTGTTGTTCTTCTTTATTATCTTTGTTTTAGCACCAATGATTATGGGCTTCATCACAAGTTTCTTTAACTATTCTATGACTAGTTTCCAATTTGTGGGCTTAGATAACTATGTCCGTATGTTTAAAGATCCTGTCTTTGCAAAATCTCTGATTAACACAGTTATTTTGGTTATTGGATCCGTGCCAGTTGTTGTTCTATTCTCACTCTTTGTAGCATCGCAAACCTATCACCAAAATGCCATTGCCAGATCCTTCTACCGTTTTGTCTTCTTCCTTCCTGTTGTAACAGGTAGTGTTGCCGTAACGGTTGTATGGAAATGGATCTATGATCCATTATCAGGAATTCTCAACTTTGTGCTTAAATCAAGTCATATCATTACTCAAAACATTTCATGGCTTGGTGATAAGCACTGGGCATTGATGGCGATTATGATTATTCTCTTGACCACTTCAGTTGGTCAGCCAATCATCCTTTATATCGCTGCTATGGGGAATATTGACAATTCACTGGTTGAAGCGGCGCGTGTTGATGGTGCAACTGAGTTTCAAGTTTTCTGGAAGATTAAATGGCCAAGCCTTCTTCCAACAACTCTTTATATTGCAATCATCACAACAATTAACTCCTTCCAGTGTTTCGCCTTGATTCAGCTTTTGACATCTGGTGGTCCAAACTACTCAACAAGTACCTTGATGTACTACCTGTACGAAAAAGCCTTCCAATTGACAGAATACGGCTATGCCAACACCATTGGTGTCTTCTTGGCAGTCATGATTGCTATCGTAAGCTTTGTTCAATTTAAAGTACTTGGAAACGACGTAGAATACTAAAGAAAGGAGACAGTTATGCAATCTACAGAAAAAAAACCATTAACAGCCTTTACTGTTATTTCAACAATCATTTTGCTCTTGTTGACTGTGCTGTTCATCTTTCCATTCTACTGGATTTTGACAGGGGCATTCAAGTCACAGCCTGATACCATTATGATTCCGCCACAATGGTTCCCTAAAATGCCAACCATGGAAAACTTCCAACAACTTATGGTGCAGAACCCTGCCTTGCAATGGATGTGGAACTCAGTATTTATCTCATTGGTAACCATGTTCTTAGTCTGTGCAACCTCATCTCTAGCAGGTTATGTATTGGCTAAAAAACGTTTCTATGGTCAACGTATCCTATTTGCTATCTTTATCGCTGCTATGGCGCTTCCAAAACAAGTTGTCCTTGTACCATTGGTACGTATCGTCAACTTCATGGGAATTCATGACACTCTTTGGGCAGTTATTTTGCCTTTGATTGGATGGCCATTTGGGGTCTTCCTCATGAAACAGTTCAGTGAAAATATCCCTACAGAATTGCTCGAATCAGCTAAGATTGACGGTTGTGGTGAGATTCGTACCTTCTGGAGCGTAGCCTTCCCGATTGTGAAACCAGGGTTTGCGGCTCTTGCAATCTTTACCTTCATCAATACTTGGAATGACTACTTCATGCAGTTGGTAATGTTGACTTCACGTAACAATTTGACTATTTCACTTGGGGTTGCGACCATGCAGGCTGAAATGGCAACCAACTATGGTTTGATTATGGCAGGAGCTGCCCTTGCTGCCGTGCCAATTGTAACAGTCTTCCTAGTCTTCCAGAAATCCTTCACACAAGGGATTACTATGGGAGCGGTCAAAGGATAATACTCTGCGAAAATCGAATGCAAACTAGGTCAGCGTCACCTTGCCATACTTAAGTATTGCCTGCGGTTAGCTTCCTAGTTTGTTCTTCAATTTTCATTGAGTATAAGAGAATATAGAGTTATAAGTGTCTACAAAATGGAGGGTATGCAGTTACTTTATGAAGTTTTGTCAGACACTTATCAACTTAAGAATGGTTTTAGTTAACTATCAGAAACGAAGGAAAGAGTATGATTTTTGACGATTTGAAAAATATCACCTTTTACAAAGGGATTCATCCTAATTTAGACAAGGCTATCGACTATCTCTACCAACATCGTAAGGATTCTTTCGAATTAGGAAAGTATGATATTGATGGAGATAAAGTCTTTCTAGTTGTTCAGGAAAATGTCCTCAATCAAGCTGAAAATGATCAATTTGAACACCATAAGAACTATGCAGATTTGCATTTGCTGGTAGAAGGGCATGAATATTCGAGCTACGGTTCACGTATCAAAGATGAAGCAGTAGCATTTGACGAAGCAAGTGACATTGGTTTTGTCCATTGTCATGAACACTACCCACTCTTGTTGGGTTATCACAATTTTGCGATTTTCTTCCCAGGAGAGCCACATCAGCCAACTGGTTATGCAGGTATGGAAGAAAAGGTTCGAAAATATCTCTTTAAAATTTTGATTGATTAAAAATAGGATGAATTGTTTTTTTGTAAAGCTTTGATAATACTCTACCATGAAATTGATCTTTGTGAGGTAGAGAAATGAGAATAAAATATTTAAAAATTGGTATCTTCTTGTCAGTCTGTTTATTGCTAATGAGTAATATTTTACCTTCAATTGTGTATGCGAATGAAGTTTCGCATATCCAAACTATACAGTCAGAAATAGATAGAATAGATGCAAAATTATCTCAAAATTACTTGCTAACTGAACAAGAAATTAAGGATCTGGTGGAAGATAGCAAAGGAGTCTATCCAGACATATCAGATGAACGTAAAATTGAATTGCTAGAAATGGTATCTTCTAAGTATGCTGCAAGAGCTAGTTTCTTGGATGGACAGGGAATTACAGTTGATGAGATGGCTTGGATAATTAGGGGCATTGTGAATGCATTGATTGGTAGATACATAAAATTAGGTACTTATGCGGCTAAGTATGGTATTAGTATGGCACGCTCGATCTTAAGTAGGGCAGCTGCAACTGCAGCAGCAAGAGTAGGATTAGCGACCAAGATTTCTGGATGGATTTTACGAGTAGCTGTGAATGTAGCTGATGTATATGGTAATTTTGCCTACAATATTGCTGCAGCTTGGGATGCACATGATAAAATTCCTAACAATGGTCGTATAAACTTTTAAAATGCGAGAATGAAAGCACTTTGTATTTTTTTATTGAATATGTTAGCTTGGACAGTGCTTGCAATGATAATTCGTGGAGGGCTAGATGGATTTAATGAGCATACTTGGAGTACTATTTTAATTGCTTCGCTGTTCGGGGTATATGATTATAAGCCTATATATAAAAATAGAAAAAAGTCCAAAAGAAAAAAGAAAAAATAGATTTGTTCATGGTAGGGACTTATGAAAGCTTTACTGAAAAAAAAGAAAACAGTTTACAAAGAAAAATGATGGAGGAGCAAACATGGCACAAAAAGGAGTAAGCCTTATCAAGGCAGCATTTGATACAGACAACTTTCTCATGCGTTTTAGTGAGAAAGTCTTGGACATCGTGACAGCCAATCTTCTTTTTGTCGTCTCTTGTTTGCCAATCGTAACGATTGGAGTGGCTAAAATTAGCCTCTACGAGACCATGTTCGAAGTTAAGAAGAGCAGACGGGTGCCTGTTTTTAAAATCTATCTAAGATCTTTCAAGCAAAATCTGAAACTAGGTCTTCAGCTGGGTTTAATGGAGTTAGGAATTGTGTTTCTTACCCTTTTAGATCTCTATCTTTTCTGGAGTCAAACAGCTCTGCCCTTCCAATTGCTGAAAGCCATTTGTTTAGGTATTCTGATGTTTCTTACTATCGTGATGCTGGCTAGTTACCCTATCGCGGCACGTTATGACCTATCTTGGAAAGAAATTCTTCAAAAAGGATTGATGTTGGCTAGTTTTAACTTTCCTTGGTTCTTCCTCATGTTAGCCATTCTTGTCCTCATTGTGATGGTTCTTTATCTGTCCGCCTTCAGTCTACTCTTAGGTGGCTCAGTCTTCCTACTTTTTGGGTTTGGACTATTGGTCTTTATCCAGACTGGATTGATGGGGAAAATTTTCGCAAAATATCAATAGGAGTCTTATTTCTGAAACTACTTTCAAAGGCTTCAAACGCTATTCTATAAGCTAGAAACTAAAATCTAAGTGTCTATAAGATATTGAAAGCCTTTTCGGTAAAGTGTATACTAAAGAAGTAAAGAAAGAATCTGCTTTAGCAGAAAATAAAAATAATAGGAGAAAATCTATGTCAGATTTGAAAAAATACGAAGGTGTCATTCCAGCCTTCTACGCATGTTATGATGATCAAGGAGAAGTAAGTCCAGAGCGTACACGTGCCTTGGTTCAATACTTCATTGATAAAGGTGTTCAAGGTCTTTATGTCAATGGTTCTTCTGGTGAATGTATCTACCAAAGTGTAGAAGACCGCAAGTTGATTTTGGAAGAAGTCATGGCAGTTGCTAAAGGTAAATTAACTATTATTGCCCATGTTGCTTGCAACAATACCAAAGATAGTATGGAACTGGCTCGCCACGCTGAAAGCTTGGGAGTAGATGCCATTGCAACAATTCCACCAATTTACTTCCGCTTGCCAGAATACTCAGTTGCTAAATATTGGAACGATATCAGTTCTGCAGCTCCAAACACAGACTACGTGATCTACAACATTCCTCAATTGGCAGGGGTTGCTTTGACTCCAAGTCTTTATACCGAAATGTTGAAGAATCCTCGTGTTATCGGTGTGAAGAACTCTTCTATGCCAGTTCAAGATATCCAAACCTTTGTCAGCCTTGGTGGGGAAGACCATATCGTCTTTAACGGTCCAGATGAACAGTTCCTAGGTGGTCGCCTCATGGGTGCCAAAGCTGGTATCGGTGGTACTTATGGTGCTATGCCAGAACTCTTCTTGAAACTCAACCAATTGATTGCGGATAAAGATTTAGAAACAGCGCGTGAGTTACAGTATGCTATCAACGCTATCATTGGTAAATTGACTGCTGCACATGGAAATATGTACGGTGTCATTAAAGAAGTCTTGAAGATCAATGAAGGATTGAATATTGGTTCTGTTCGTTCACCATTGACGCCAGTAACGGAAGAAGATCGTCCAGTTGTAGAAGCAGCTGCAGCCTTGATTCGTGAAACCAAGGAGCGCTTCCTCTAATCCATAAGGAGGTATTTATGACACACTACGTTGCAATTGATATAGGTGGAACCAACATCAAGTATGGTTTGGTTGATCAAGAGGGGCAACTTCTTGAATCGCATGAAATGCCAACTGAAGCGTATAAGGGTGGATCTCATATCTTACAAAAAACCAAAGATATTGTAGCCAGCTATTTAGAAAAAGGCCCAGTAGCAGGTGTTGCCATTTCTTCTGCAGGAATGGTGGATCCTGATAAGGGGGAAATTTTCTACGCTGGACCTCAGATTCCAAATTATGCAGGAACCCAGTTCAAGAAGGAAATCGAAGAAAGCTTTGCTATTCCTTGTGAGATTGAAAATGATGTCAACTGTGCAGGTCTGGCTGAGGCAGTATCTGGTTCAGGTAAGGGAGCAAGTGTCACCCTTTGCTTGACCATTGGAACAGGTATCGGTGGTTGCTTGATTATGGATGGGAAAGTCTTCCATGGTTTTAGCAATTCGGCCTGTGAAGTCGGGTATATGCATATGCAAGATGGAGCTTTTCAGGATCTCGCTTCTACCACAGCCTTGGTGGAGTATGTAGCAACATCTCATGGAGAAGATGTTGATCAGTGGAATGGCCGACGCATTTTCAAGGAAGCCACTGAAGGCAATAAACTCTGCATGGAAGGTATTGACCGTATGGTAGACTATCTAGGAAAAGGTCTGGCAAATATTTGCTACGTTGCCAATCCAGAAGTGGTTATTCTTGGTGGTGGTATCATGGGGCAAGAGGCTATCCTCAAACCTAAGATTCGCACAGCCTTGAAAGAGGCTTTGGTACCAAGTTTAGCAGAAAAAACACGATTAGAATTTGCCCATCACCAGAATACAGCAGGTATGCTTGGTGCATATTATCATTTTAAGACAAAACAATCCTAGTTTGGCTCAGCCAAACTAGGATTTTCTAATCAAATTCCCTTGACTTTCTTTATAATTGTGAGATAATAAATAAAATATATAAAGGAATTATATAAAATGACTATAGCGAATTCAAGTAAGATTGTGACCTTCCAAGCTAATAGAGAATTAGTAAATGATGCCATGGAAGTGTTAAAAGAAAAAAATCTCTCTCTTTCATCAGCACTCAGATTATTTTTAAAGAATGTTGCCGTAACAAATGAAGTAGATTTACTGAGTGAAGAGGAATTAGAGAAGGAGTATTTGTTTAGACAATTACAAGCAGAAGTTCAAGAAAGTTATGCCAAGATTGAGTCTGGAAATTACTTGACAGATGAGGATGTCGTGACACGCTATGGATTATAAAAGATATAGGATTTTGTATTCTCTTAGAGTGATTGATAGTCTGGATAAAATATATCAGTATATAGCGGAGGAAATCGGTTCTGTAGAGGCTGCGAGACGAAAAGTAGCCAATATTAGAAAAGATATTAATCGGCTAGAAATTTTCCCCCAAGCTGGATTTGATGCTGATGAAAAATTTGGTAAGAAATTAGACCCTCGCTACCAAACGCGAGGATGGACCTTGAGTAAGGATTACATTGTATTGTATACAATTGTTGAGGATACCGTCAGACTTGCTTATTTACTCCCTTCAAAAAGTGATTACATGAAATTATTCAAGACTAAGTCAAGATATGACTAATTCATAATCTTGAAGAGGTATGTTTGGTGATGAATAAAAATCCTAGTTTGGCTTAGCCAAACTAGGATTTTCTGACACGTTTTTGTCTACGATAGCCGTTGAGTTTCTTATTTTCCCAGTAGCTATTAAAGATTTTTTCCTTGCTTTCGCGATTGATTTCCAAAAAGTAGGCATAAATCAAATCGATAAAGAAGAGCATAGGAAGTTGAGCGGATATTCGTTGGATATAGGAAGGCTGGCTGTGGGTGGCTACAAGAACAGTCTCTGTGTAGGCCTGGCTATCTTTATTGGGAACACTTGAAAAGAGTACAGTCTTTGCCCCCATCTCCTTGGCATCTAATAGACTATCTAAAATAGAAGGTGTTGTACCAGAAAGTGAGAAGCCCAGTACGAGACAATTTTCCTCCATAATGCTGGTTGTCCATGCAAAGCCATCTTGATCGGTCAAGGCTTCGCAGACCACACCCAGACGCATGAACCGCAATTTCATTTCACGGGCGACGAGGCCAGAACTCCCTGTTCCGAAGAAGTAGACACGCTCAGCATCTTCGATTAGCTGGGCAATTCGTTCTAGTTGGATTTCGTCAATCAAGTCTTGTGTTTGTTCCCTCATATTGCTATAACTTCTGAGGACTCGTTTGGTCAGTGGACTGTGCTTGGAGACTTGGTTGGCTTGATTTTCTGCCTGATGTTGGTATTGGAAAATAAATTCTCGGTAGCCAGTAAAGCCACACTTTTTAGCAAAGCGGGTCAAAGCAGCTTGAGAAATATGTAATTTTTGGGTGACTTGTTGAGAAGATAAATCATCTGTAATCGTTTCAGCTTGCAAAAAATAGCGAGCGATTTCTTGCTCTAGGTCTGTCATTTCTTCAAAATGTGAATCAATGATAGTTGCGATATCTGGTTTGTCCATAGGGAAAGCTCCTTTACATGAGTCATACTGGAAGACTAGATCAGGGAATAGTCACACTTCATTATAACACATAATATAAGGATAGATAAATAAAAACGCATCTCTGTTTTAAAAACGAAAAAGTCGAAAAAGCTTCTTACTTTTCCATAATTTTCTACTCAAATTGTGGTACAATTAAGAGTAAGATTTTAATTATACTCTTCGAAAATCTCTTCAAACTACGTCATCGTTGCCTTGCCGTACTCAAGTACAGCCTGCAGCTAGCTTCCTAGTTTGCTCTTTGATTTTCATTGAGTATTAGAAATGAGACTGATTTGTATGAGAAAATTTAACAGCCATTCGATTCCGATTCGGCTTAATTTATTGTTTTCAATCATCATTTTACTCTTTATGACCATTATTGGTCGTTTGTTGTATATGCAGGTTTTAAACAAGGATTTTTACGAAAAAAAGCTAGCATCAGCTAGTCAGACCAAGGTCACAAGCAGTTTTGCCCGTGGGGAAATTTATGATGCTAGTGGGAAACCTTTGGTAGAAAATACGCTAAAGAAGGTTGTTTCCTTTACGCGTAGCAATAAAATGACGGCTACAGACTTAAAAGAAACAGCTAAAAAGTTACTGACTTATGTGAGCATCAGCTCTCTAAATTTGACAGAACGCCAGCTGGCGGATTACTATTTGGCTGATCCTGAAATCTATAAACAGACAGTGGAGGCTCTCCCAAGCGAGAAACGCTTGGATTCAGATGGCAATCGCCTATCCGAATCAGAACTGTATAACAATGCGGTCGATAGTGTCCAAACGAGTCAACTAAACTATACAGAGGATGAAAAGAAAGAAATCTATCTTTTTAGTCAGTTAAATGCTGTTGGAAACTTTTCGACAGGTACCATTGCGACAGATCCTTTAAATGATTCTCAGGTGGCTGTTATTGCCTCTATTTCAAAGGAGATGCCTGGCATTAGTATTTCTACTTCTTGGGATCGAAAGGTTTTGGAAACTTCTCTTTCTTCTATAGTAGGGAGTGTATCCAGTGAAAAAGCTGGTCTCCCAGCGGAAGAAGCAGAAGCCTATCTTAAAAAAGGCTATTCTCTAAATGATCGTGTAGGAACCTCCTATTTGGAAAAGCAATATGAAGAGACCTTGCAAGGAAAACGCTCGGTAAAAGAAATCCATCTGGATAAATATGGTAATATGGAAAGCGTGGATACAATTGAGGAAGGTAGTAAGGGAAACAATATCAAGCTGACCATTGATTTGGCCTTCCAAGATAGCGTGGATGCTCTGCTGAAAAGTTATTTCAATTCCGAGCTAGGAAATGGAGGAGCCAAGTATTCTGAAGGTGTCTATGCAGTCGCCCTTAACCCCAAAACAGGTGCTGTTTTGTCTATGTCAGGACTCAAACATGACCTGAAAACGGGAGACTTGACGCCTGATTCCTTGGGAACGGTAACCAATGTCTTTGTCCCAGGTTCGGTTGTCAAGGCTGCGACCATCAGCTCTGGCTGGGAAAATGGAGTCTTGTCAGGAAACCAGACCTTGACAGACCAGTCCATTGTCTTCCAAGGTTCAGCTCCCATCAATTCTTGGTATACTCAGGCTTACGGTTCATTCCCTATCACAGCAGTCCAAGCTCTGGAGTATTCATCCAATACTTATATGGTCCAAACAGCCTTAGGTCTTATGGGGCAAACCTACCAACCCAATATGTTTGTCGGCACCAGCAAGCTAGAGTCAGCTATGGGGAAATTGCGTTCAACCTTTGGTGAATATGGCTTGGGCTCTGCGACTGGGATTGACCTACCAGATGAATCTACTGGATTTGTTCCCAAAGAGTATAGCTTTGCTAATTACATTACTAATGCCTTTGGGCAGTTTGATAACTATACGCCCATGCAGTTGGCTCAGTATGTAGCAACTATTGCAAATGATGGTGTTCGTGTGGCTCCTCGTATTGTTGAAGGCATTTATGGTAATAATGATAAGGGAGGACTGGGTGACCTGATTCAGCAACTGCAACCGACAGAGATGAATAAGGTCAATATATCCGACTCCGATATGAGCATCTTGCACCAAGGTTTTTATCAGGTTGCTCATGGGACTAGCGGATTGACAACTGGACGTGCCTTTTCAAACGGTGCCTTGGTATCCATTAGCGGAAAAACGGGTACAGCCGAAAGCTATGTGGCAGATGGTCAGCAAGCAACCAATACTAATGCGGTGGCCTATGCCCCGTCTGATAATCCCCAAATCGCTGTTGCAGTGGTCTTTCCTCATAATACCAATCTAACAAATGGTGTAGGACCTTCCATTGCGCGTGATATTATCAATCTGTATCAAAAATACCATCCAATGAACTAGAAAGGAAATTATGCTTTATCCAACACCTATTGCCAAGCTGATTGACAGTTATTCTAAGTTACCAGGTATCGGGATTAAGACGGCTACGCGTCTGGCCTTTTATACGATTGGGATGTCTGATGACGATGTCAATGAATTTGCAAAAAATCTCCTTTTTGCTAAGAGAGAATTGACCTACTGTTCTATTTGTGGACGTTTGACAGACGACGATCCTTGTTCTATCTGTACCGATCCGACTCGTGACCAGACAACGATTTTGGTGCTAGAGGATAGTCGGGATGTGGCAGCCATGGAAAATATCCAAGAATACCATGGACTCTATCATGTCCTGCATGGCCTCATTTCCCCTATGAATGGTATCAGTCCAGACGATATCAATCTCAAGAGTCTCATGACTCGTCTGATGGATAGTGAGGTTTCAGAAGTGATTGTAGCCACAAATGCTACAGCAGATGGGGAAGCAACTTCCATGTATCTTTCACGTTTGCTCAAGCCAGCTGGGATCAAGGTTACGCGCCTGGCACGAGGTCTTGCTGTGGGAGCAGATATCGAGTACGCGGACGAAGTGACCCTCTTACGGGCTATTGAAAATCGAACAGAGTTGTAAGTGTGGACAAATTTACGAACTCCATTCATTTATAAAAAATCAAAGAGGCTGAAAATCGTTCCTATCGGCCTCTTTTTGTATAGTGTGATGAGTAGGATCAGGTTCAAGTTTTAAAAAACCAAGCAAATATGATATACTAAAGAGCGAGTATTCTAGTAGAATTAGGACAAATAATATGAAACAAACGATTATTCTTTTATATGGTGGACGGAGTGCGGAACGCGAAGTCTCTGTCCTTTCAGCGGAGAGTGTCATGCGTGCGGTTAACTACGACCGTTTCACAGTCAAGACTTTCTTTATCAGTCAGTCAGGTGACTTTATCAAAACGCAGGAATTTAGTCAGACTCCAGGTCAAGAGGACCGTCTCATGACCAATGAAACCATTGATTGGGATAAGAAAGTTGCACCAAGTGCTATTTACGAAGAAGGGGCAGTGGTCTTTCCAGTCCTTCACGGGCCAATGGGAGAAGATGGCTCTGTTCAAGGATTCTTGGAAGTTTTGAAATTGCCTTATGTCGGTTGCAATATCTTGTCATCCAGTCTTGCCATGGATAAAATCACGACTAAGCGTGTGTTAGAATCTGCTGGCATTGCACAAGTTCCCTATGTGGCTATCGTTGAAGGGGATGATGTGACTGCTAAAATCGCTGAAGTGGAAGAAAAATTGACTTATCCAGTCTTCACTAAGCCGTCAAACATGGGTTCTAGTGTCGGTATTTCTAAGTCTGAAAATCAAGAAGAACTTCGTCAAGCTTTGGAACTTGCCTTTCAATATGACAGCCGTGTCTTGGTAGAGCAAGGGGTCAATGCCCGTGAAATCGAGGTTGGTCTCTTGGGAAACTACGATGTCAAAAGCACGCTACCAGGAGAAGTAGTCAAGGATGTTGCCTTTTATGACTACGATGCCAAGTATATTGATAACAAGATTACCATGGACATCCCAGCCAAAATCAGTGATGATGTGGTAGCTGTCATGCGTCAAAATGCAGAGACGGCCTTCCGTGCCATTGGAGGCCTCGGTCTCTCTCGTTGCGATTTCTTCTATACAGATAAGGGAGAGATTTTCCTAAACGAGCTCAATACCATGCCAGGTTTCACCCAGTGGTCAATGTATCCACTACTTTGGGACAATATGGGAATCAGCTACGCAGAACTAATCGAGCGTTTGGTTGACCTTGCCAAGGAAAGCTTTAACAAGCGCGAAGCGCATTTGCTATAAAATGAAAGAGAGGGTAGAAGCCAGAACCATCACTGCCAGGTGACTAGAGTTCTCGGGCTTCGACCCTTTTTAAAGGAGTAGAAATGAAATTAACAATCCATGAAGTTGCCCAAGCTGTTGGAGCTAAAAATGATGTTAGTCTTTTTGCGAACGCCCAGTTAGAAAAGGCTGAGTTTGACAGTCGATTGATTGGGACTGGAGATTTATTTGTGCCACTCAAAGGTGCGCGTGATGGTCATGACTTTATCGAAACAGCCTTTGAAAATGGTGCGGTAGCAACCCTGTCTGAGAAAGAAATCGCAAATCATCCCTACATTCTAGTAGACGACGTGTTGACTGCATTTCAAAAACTAGCTGCCTACTATCTTGAAAAAACGACTGTTGATGTCTTTGCTATTACGGGTTCAAATGGTAAGACAACGACCAAGGATATGTTGGCACATTTGCTGTCAACAATCTACAAAACCTACAAAACTCAAGGAAACTACAATAACGAGATTGGTCTTCCTTACACAGTTCTCCATATGCCTGAAGGAACAGAAAAGTTGGTTTTGGAGATGGGACAGGATCACTTGGGAGATATTCATCTCTTGTCTGAATTGGCTCATCCAAAGATAGCCATCGTGACCTTGGTTGGAGAAGCCCATTTGGCCTTTTTCAAAGACCGTTCGGAGATTGCCCAAGGAAAAATGCAAATTGCAGATGGCATGGCTTCGAATTCCTTGCTTTTGGCCCCAGCCGACTCCATTGTAGAGGCCTACTTGCCAACTGATAAAAAGGTGGTTCGTTTTGGGCAAGGAGCAGAGTTGGAAATCACAGACTTGGTTGAGCGTAAGGACAGTCTGACCTTTAAAGCTAATTTCTTGGAACAAGCCCTTGATTTGCCAGTGACTGGTAAGTACAATGCCACTAATGCTATGATTGCTGCTTATGTGGCCCTACAAGAAGGAGTTTCAGAAGAACAAATTTGTCAGGCCTTCCAAAATCTTGAATTGACGCGTAACCGTACCGAGTGGAAGAAAGCAGCCAATGGAGCAGACATCTTGTCAGATGTTTACAATGCCAATCCAACTGCTATGAAGCTGATTTTAGAGACCTTCTCTGCCATTCCAGCCAATGAAGGGGGCAAGAAAATTGCGGTTTTAGCGGACATGAAGGAACTGGGTAACCAGTCAGTTCAACTCCATAATCAGATGATTTTGAGCCTTTCTCCAGATGTGCTGGATACCGTGATTTTCTACGGAGAAGACATTGCTGAATTGGCCCAACTTGCCAGTCAAATGTTCCCAATTGGCCACGTTTACTATTTCAAGAAAACAGAAGACCAAGACCAATTTGAAGACCTAGTCAAGCAGGTCAAGGAAAGCCTCAGTGCCAATGATCAAATCTTGCTCAAGGGCTCTAACTCTATGAACCTAGCCATGTTGGTAGAAAGTTTAGAAAATGAAACCAAGTGATTTTGTTAAGTATCTGCAAAGAATGATTGCCCTTACAGATACTGGCTTAACCTTTACAAAAGATCCTTTTGACTGTGAGCGCTACGAAGACTTGCGAAGTCTGTTATCTGAAATGTTGAATCAGGTATCAGACCTTGATGCAGACGAAGTGGCAGAACTCTTGAAACCGACCTCCGCTTATGCGACTCCCTTAATGGACGTCCGTGCTTGGATTGTTGAGGATGAGAAGATTTGTCTGGTTAGGGGACAAGGAGAGGATAGTTGGGCTTTGCCAGGTGGCTTTGGTGAAGTCGGCTATTCTCCAACTGAAAATATTCTCAAGGAAATTGAAGAAGAAACCGGTTTTAAAGCCAAAGTTGAAAGACTGCTAGCTGTTTTTGATACCAATCGTTTCCAACTACAGAGCAAACAATATGCAAAGTTTGTTTTTGAATGTAAGCTTCTCGATGGACAATTCCAAGAAAATCAAGAAATCGCTGACCTTCAATTTTTTGCAATTGACCAACTGCCGAATTTATCTGAAAAACGCATTACCAAGGAGCAAATCGAGATTCTTTGGCAGGTTTATCAAGGTCAGAGGGAGCAATATCTTGACTAAGAAGATGATTATCGTATTTCTAAATCCATTTTTGACAAATAGCATGGTATAATAATATGCAGGAAAATTTTGAATTATGAGGAAGACTAGATGAATTTATGGGATATTTTTTTTACAACTCAGCCAACAGAACCACCTAAATTTGACCTTTTTTGGTATGTTAGCCTATTTACGCTCTTAGCCTTGACCTTTTATACAGCCTATCGCTATCGTGAAAAGAAGGTTTACCAACGATTTTTCCAGATTTTACAGGCCGTTCAGTTGATCCTTCTTTATGGTTGGTACTGGGTCAATCATATGCCATTGTCAGAAAGCCTACCCTTTTACCATTGCCGTATGGCTATGTTTGTGGTACTCTTGCTTCCTGGTCAGTCCAAATATAAACAATACTTTGCATTATTGGGAACATTTGGGACATTAGCAGCCTTTGTTTATCCAGTGCCAGATGCTTACCCTTTTCCACATATCACCATTTTATCCTTTATCTTTGGTCATTTAGCACTCTTGGGGAACTCTCTAGTTTATCTATTGAGACAGTATAGTGCGAAATTGCTGGATGTGAAGGGAATTTTTCTCATGACCTTTGCCCTAAATGCCTTGATTTTTGTGGTCAATTTGGTAACAGGTGGGGATTACGGATTCTTGACAAAACCGCCATTGGTTGGGGATCATGGTCTAGTAGCTAATTATTTACTTGTTTCAATTGTGCTGGTAGCTACTATCAGTTTGACTAAGAAAATCTTAGAATTCTTTTTAGCTCAAGAAGCAGAAAAAATGATTGCAAAGAAAGCTTAACACAGAGCTTTCTTTTTTTGTCTTAGAGAGTTTTTACAAGCAGCTTATAAAATAAGAATTTCTGAACATAGAAACTCAAAAATTGGCTGGGAAATTTAGGAAAAAAGCAAGCATGATTAAATTTTTTGTGTTATAATATTCTGTGAATAGCTATGCCTAAGTTTAGCTATGGAATAATACGAAGTGCGAAACTTGGAAGATAGAGAGGATGCGATGTAATGGCTAGAGAAGGCTTTTTTACAGGTCTAGATATTGGAACAAGCTCTGTCAAGGTGCTTGTAGCCGAGCAGAGAAATGGTGAATTAAATGTAATTGGCGTGAGTAATGCCAAAAGTAAAGGTGTAAAGGATGGAATTATTGTTGATATTGATGCAGCAGCAACTGCTATCAAGTCAGCCATTTCCCAAGCAGAAGAAAAGGCAGGCATTTCGATTAAATCAGTGAATGTCGGCTTGCCTGGTAATCTTTTGCAGGTAGAACCAACTCAAGGGATGATTCCAGTAACATCTGATACCAAGGAAATTACGGATCAAGATGTTGAAAATGTTGTCAAATCAGCTTTGACAAAGAGTATGACACCTGACCGTGAAGTCATTACCTTTATTCCTGAAGAATTTATTGTGGATGGTTTCCAAGGGATTCGTGACCCACGTGGCATGATGGGGGTTCGTCTTGAAATGCGTGGTTTGCTTTATACAGGTCCTCGCACTATTTTACATAACCTACGTAAGACAGTAGAACGTGTCGGACTACAGGTTGAAAATGTTATTATTTCACCACTAGCAATGGTTCAATCAGTTTTGAACGAAGGTGAACGTGAATTTGGTGCTACAGTGATTGATATGGGAGCAGGTCAAACGACTGTCGCTACAATCCGTAACCAAGAACTTCAGTTCACACATATTCTCCAAGAAGGTGGAGATTATGTAACTAAAGATATCTCCAAGGTTTTGAAAACCTCTCGCAAATTAGCGGAAGGCTTGAAACTGAATTACGGGGAAGCCTATCCGCCTCTTGCAAGCAAAGAAACCTTCCAAGTAGAAGTTATTGGAGAAGTAGAAGCAGTCGAAGTGACGGAAGCCTACTTGTCAGAAATTATTTCTGCACGAATTAAGCACATCCTTGAGCAAATCAAGCAAGAATTAGATAGAAGACGTCTATTGGAGCTCCCTGGTGGTATTGTCTTAATCGGTGGGAATGCCATTTTACCAGGTATGGTTGAACTTGCTCAGGAAGTCTTTGGCGTCCGTGTCAAGCTTTATGTTCCAAATCAAGTTGGTATCCGTAATCCAGCCTTTGCGCATGTGATTAGTTTATCAGAATTTGCGGGTCAATTAACAGAAGTTAATCTTTTGGCTCAGAGAGCGATAAAAGGTGAGAATGACTTAAGTCATCAGCCGATTAGCTTTGGTGGGATGCTGCAAAAGACAGCTCAGTTTGTACAATCAACGCCTGTTCAACCAGCTCCTGCTCCAGAAGTAGAGCCGGTGGCGCCTACAGAACCAATGGCGGATTTCCAACAAGCTTCACAAAATAAACCGAAATTAGCAGATCGTTTCCGTGGCTTGATCGGAAGCATGTTTGACGAATAAAGAGGAAAAATAAATTATGACATTTTCATTTGATACAGCTGCTGCTCAAGGTGCAGTGATTAAAGTAATTGGTGTCGGTGGAGGTGGTGGCAATGCCATCAACCGTATGGTCGACGAAGGTGTTACAGGCGTAGAATTTATCGCAGCAAACACAGATGTACAAGCATTGAGTAGTACAAAAGCTGAGACTGTTATTCAGTTGGGACCTAAATTGACTCGTGGTTTGGGTGCAGGAGGTCAACCTGAGGTTGGTCGTAAAGCTGCTGAAGAAAGCGAAGAAACACTGACGGAAGCTATCAGTGGCGCAGATATGGTCTTCATCACTGCTGGTATGGGAGGAGGCTCTGGAACTGGAGCTGCTCCTGTTATTGCTCGTATCGCCAAAGATTTAGGTGCTCTTACAGTTGGTGTTGTGACACGTCCCTTTGGTTTTGAAGGAAGCAAACGTGGACAATTTGCCGTTGAAGGAATCAACCAACTTCGTGAGCATGTAGATACTCTATTGATTATTTCAAACAACAACTTGCTTGAAATTGTTGATAAGAAAACACCGCTCTTGGAGGCTCTTAGCGAAGCGGATAACGTTCTTCGTCAAGGTGTTCAAGGGATTACCGATTTGATTACCAATCCAGGATTGATTAACCTTGACTTTGCCGATGTGAAAACAGTTATGGCAAATAAAGGGAATGCTCTCATGGGTATTGGTATCGGTAGTGGAGAAGAACGTGTGGTGGAAGCGGCGCGTAAGGCAATTTACTCTCCACTTCTTGAAACAACAATTGATGGAGCAGAAGATGTGATTGTCAACGTAACTGGTGGTCTCGATTTAACCTTGATTGAAGCTGAGGAGGCTTCACAAATTGTGAACCAGGCAGCAGGTCAAGGAGTGAACATCTGGCTCGGTACTTCAATTGATGAAAGTATGCGTGATGAAATTCGTGTAACAGTTGTCGCAACGGGTGTTCGTCAAGACCGCGTAGAGAAGGCTGTTGCTACACAAGCTAGACCGACTACTAACTACCGTGAGACAGTGAAACCAGCTCATTCACATGGCTTTGATCGTCATTTTGATATGGCAGAAACAGCTGAATTGCCAAAACAAAATCCACGTCGTTTGGAACCAACTCAGGCATCTGCTTTTGGTGATTGGGATCTTCGCCGTGAATCGATTGTTCGTACAACAGATTCAGTCGTTTCTCCAGTTGAACGCTTTGAAGCCCCAACATCACAAGATGAAGATGAATTGGATACACCTCCATTTTTCAAAAATCGTTAAGTAAATGAATGTAAAAGAAAATACAGAACTTGTTTTTCGAGAAGTCGCAGAGGCTAGTCTGAGTGCTCATCGAGAGAGTGGTTCAGTCTCTGTCATTGCAGTTACCAAGTATGTAGATGTACCGACAGCGGAAGCCTTGCTTCCGCTAGGTGTTCATCATATCGGTGAAAATCGTGTCGATAAGTTTCTGGAAAAATATGAAGCTTTAAAAGATCGAGATGTGACTTGGCATTTGATTGGTACCTTGCAAAGACGTAAGGTGAAAGATGTCATTCAATACGTTGATTATTTCCATGCCTTGGATTCAGTAAAGTTAGCGGAGGAAATCCAAAAAAGAAGTGACCGAGTCATCAAGTGTTTCCTTCAAGTAAATATTTCTAAAGAAGAAAGCAAGCACGGTTTTTCGAGAGAGGAACTGCTGGATATCTTGCCAGAGTTAGCCAGACTAGATAAGATTGAATATGTTGGTTTAATGACGATGGCACCTTTTGAGGCTAGAAGTGAGCAGTTGAAAGAAATTTTCAAGGCGACCCAAGATTTACAAAGAGAAATCCAAGAAAAACAAATTCCAAATATGCCTATGACCGAGTTAAGTATGGGAATGAGTCGTGATTATAAAGAAGCGATTCAATTCGGTTCCACCTTTGTTCGTATAGGTACAGCATTTTTTAAGTAGGAGAGAACCATGTCTTTAAAAGATAGATTCGATAGATTTATAGATTATTTTACGGAGGATGAGGATTCAAGTCTCCCTTATGAAAAAAGAGATGAGCCTGTGTTTACTCCAGTAAATTCTTCACAGGAACCGGCTCTCCCAATCACTCAAACTCCACAATCAGCTGGAACAAAGGAGAACAATATCACCAGACTTCATGCAAGACAACAGGAATTGGCAAATCAGAGTCAGCGTGCAACGGATAAGGTCATTATAGATGTTCGTTATCCTAGAAAATATGAAGATGCAACAGAAATTGTTGATTTATTGGCAGGAAACGAAAGTATCTTGATTGATTTTCAATATATGACTGAAGTGCAGGCTCGTCGTTGTTTGGATTACCTGGATGGGGCTTGCCATGTTCTAGCTGGAAGTCTGAAAAAAGTAGCTTCTACCATGTATCTGTTGACACCAGTGAATGTTATTGTAAATGTTGAAGATATCCGTTTACCAGATGAAGATCAACAGGGTGAGTTCGGTTTTGATATGAAGCGAAATAGAGTACGATAATGATTTTTTTAATTCGTATGATTTATAATGCAGTGGATATTTACTCCCTGATTTTGGTAGCCTTCGCTGTCATGTCTTGGTTTCCAGGTGCCTACGAATCCAGTTTAGGTCGTTGGATTGTAGCGTTGGTAAAACCAGTGCTTGCTCCCTTGCAACGCCTGCCTTTACAGATAGCGGGCCTTGATTTATCTGTTTGGGTTGCGATTGTTTTGGTTCGATTTTTAGGAGAAAACCTAGTCCGTTTTCTGGCGATGATAGGATGAATAAAGGGATTTATCAGCATTTCTCCATAGAAGATCGTCCCTTTCTTGACAAGGGAATGGAATGGATAAAGAAGGTAGAAGATAGCTATGCTCCTTTTTTAACTCCTTTTATCAATCCTCATCAGGAGAAGCTATTAAAGATTTTGGCCAAAACCTATGGTCTTGCTTGTAGCAGTAGTGGGGAATTTGTCTCGAGTGAGTATGTTCGAGTTTTATTATACCCAGATTATTTCCAACCAGAGTTTTCAGATTTTGAAATATCTCTTCAGGAAATTGTGTATTCCAATAAATTTGAACATTTAACGCATGCTAAGATTTTAGGGACAGTCATCAATCAATTAGGGATTGAACGGAAACTTTTTGGAGATATCCTAGTAGATGAAGAACGGGCGCAGATTATGATTAATCAGCAGTTTCTTCTTCTCTTTCAAGATGGATTAAAGAAAATTGGTCGTATACCTGTTTCGCTGGAGGAACGTCCTTTCGCCGAGAAAATAGATAAGCTAGAACAGTATCGAGAACTGGATTTATCTGTGTCTAGTTTTCGATTAGATGTTCTTTTATCAAATGTTTTGAAACTATCTAGGAATCAAGCAAACCAGTTGATTGAAAAGAAACTTGTCCAAGTAAATTATCATGTGGTAGACAAATCAGATTACACTGTTCAAGTTGGAGATTTGATTAGTGTGAGAAAATTTGGTCGCTTGAGATTACTTCAAGATAAGGGACAAACGAAAAAAGAGAAGAAAAAAATAACCGTCCAGTTATTATTAAGTAAGTGAGGAATAGAATGCCAATTACATCATTAGAAATAAAGGACAAGACCTTTGGAACTCGATTCAGAGGCTTTGATCCAGAAGAAGTCGATGAATTTTTAGATATTGTGGTTCGTGATTACGAAGATCTTGTTCGTGCGAATCATGATAAAGATTTGCGTATTAAGAGTTTAGAAGAGCGTTTGTCTTACTTTGACGAAATGAAAGATTCATTGAGCCAGTCTGTATTGATTGCCCAAGACACAGCTGAGCGAGTGAAACAAGCAGCACATGAACGTTCAAACAATATCATTCATCAAGCAGAGCAGGATGCGCAACGCTTGTTGGAAGAAGCTAAATATAAGGCAAACGAGATTCTTCGTCAAGCAACAGACAATGCTAAGAAAGTTGCTGTTGAAACCGAAGAGTTGAAGAACAAGAGCCGTGTCTTCCACCAACGTCTTAAATCTACAATTGAGAGTCAGTTAGCTATTGTTGAATCTTCAGATTGGGAAGATATTCTTCGCCCAACAGCTACTTATCTTCAAACCAGTGATGAAGCCTTTAAAGAAGTGGTTAGCGAGGTACTTGGAGAACCGATTCCAGCTCCAATTGAGGAAGAACCAATTGATATGACACGTCAGTTCTCTCAAGCAGAAATGGCAGAGTTACAGGCTCGTATTGAAGCAGCCAATAAAGAATTGGCTGAATTTGAAGCTCAGACTAAACAGGAAGTGGAAAATCCAACTCCTGTAGTGAGTCCTCAAATTGAAGAAGAGACTGCTCATCCAGTTGGTCCAATGTATGAAGAACCAGAAGTAGCTCCAGTACATCCTTCGGCTCCAACACCAGCTACAGAAACATTTGATTCAGCACCAGGATTTGAAGCACCGCAAGAATCCGTTACAATTTTATAAGAAATATTCTGAGAACAATATCTTATCCTTATATTTCCAGCGAGCAGGAGATGGTGTGAGTCCTGTAATCCCTATTGATAAGATTATCCTCTCAAAAACTCAAGTCTGAAGTTAGTAGGATTTGACGTTCCCCACGTTACGGGATAAGAGGGAGAAAGACTAAATCTTTTTCCGAATAAAGGTGGTACCACGATTTTCGTCCTTTTTGGCAGTCGTGGTTTTTAATTTGTGATTATTTATAAAGGAGATACCATGAAACTCAAAGATACCCTTAATCTTGGGAAAACAGCTTTCCCAATGCGTGCAGGCCTTCCTACCAAAGAGCCAGTTTGGCAAAAGGAATGGGAAGATGCAAAACTTTACCAACGTCGTCAAGAATTGAACCAAGGAAAACCTCATTTCACCTTGCATGATGGCCCTCCATACGCGAACGGAAATATCCACGTTGGACACGCTATGAACAAGATTTCAAAAGATATCATTGTTCGCTCAAAATCTATGTCAGGTTTTTACGCACCATTTATCCCAGGTTGGGATACTCATGGTCTGCCAATCGAGCAAGTTTTGGCAAAACAAGGTGTCAAACGTAAAGAAATGGACTTGGTTGAGTACTTGAAACTTTGCCGTGAATACGCTCTTTCTCAAGTAGATAAACAACGTGAAGACTTTAAACGTTTGGGTGTTTCTGGTGACTGGGAAAATCCATATGTGACTTTGACTCCTGATTATGAAGCAGCTCAAATCCGTGTATTTGGTGAGATGGCTAATAAAGGCTATATCTACCGTGGTGCAAAACCAGTTTACTGGTCATGGTCATCTGAGTCAGCCCTTGCTGAAGCAGAGATTGAATACCATGATTTGGTTTCGACTTCCCTTTATTATGCCAACAAGGTAAAAGATGGCAAAGGTGTTCTAGATACAGAGACTTATATCGTAGTCTGGACAACAACTCCATTTACTATCACAGCTTCTCGTGGTTTGACTGTTGGAGCGGATATTGATTACGTCTTGGTTCAACCTGCTGGTGAAGCTCGTAAGTTTGTCGTTGCTGCAGAATTATTGACTAGCTTATCTGAGAAATTTGGTTGGGCTGATGCTCAAGTTTTGGCAACTTACCGTGGTCAAGAACTCAACCACATCGTAACAGAACACCCATGGGATACAGCTGTAGATGAGTTGGTTATCCTTGGTGATCACGTTACTACTGACTCTGGTACTGGTATTGTCCATACAGCCCCTGGTTTTGGTGAGGACGACTACAATGTTGGTATTGCTAATGGTCTTGAAGTCGCAGTGACTGTTGACGAACGTGGTATCATGATGAAGAATGCTGGTCCTGAGTTTGAAGGCCAA
The DNA here is from genome assembly GCF_013277355.1 of Streptococcus sp. 1343. NCBI lineage: Bacteria > Bacillati > Bacillota > Bacilli > Lactobacillales > Streptococcaceae > Streptococcus > Streptococcus sp. 1343. The sequence continues at coordinate 18,544 of NZ_VMMT01000060.1, read as the reverse complement.
TTCTATGAAAAGGTAGTTCCAACTGTTATTGAAAAACTTGGTAACCTCCTTCTTGCCCAAGAAGAAATCTCTCACTCATATCCATTTGACTGGCGTACTAAGAAACCAATTATCTGGCGTGCAGTTCCACAATGGTTTGCCTCAGTTTCTAAATTCCGCCAAGAAATCCTGGACGAAATTGAAAAAGTGAAATTCCACTCAGAATGGGGTAAAGTTCGTCTTTACAATATGATTCGTGACCGTGGCGACTGGGTTATCTCTCGTCAACGTGCTTGGGGTGTTCCACTTCCTATCTTCTACGCTGAAGACGGTACAGCGATTATGACTGCTGAAACTATTGAACACGTGGCTCAACTCTTTGAGGAACATGGTTCAAGTATTTGGTGGGAACGTGATGCTAAGGACCTCTTGCCAGAAGGATTTACTCATCCAGGTTCACCAAACGGCGAGTTCAAAAAAGAAACTGATATCATGGACGTTTGGTTTGACTCAGGTTCATCATGGAATGGAGTGGTAGTAAACCGTCCTGAGTTGACTTACCCAGCAGACCTTTACTTAGAAGGTTCTGACCAATACCGTGGTTGGTTCAACTCATCACTCATCACATCTGTTGCCAACCATGGCGTAGCACCTTACAAACAAATCTTGTCACAAGGTTTTGCCCTTGATGGTAAAGGTGAGAAGATGTCCAAATCTCTTGGAAATACCATTGCCCCAAGTGATGTTGAAAAACAATTTGGTGCGGAAATCTTGCGTCTCTGGGTAACAAGTGTGGACTCAAGCAACGACGTGCGTATTTCTATGGATATCTTGAGCCAAGTCTCTGAAACTTACCGCAAGATCCGTAACACCCTTCGTTTCTTGATTGCCAATACATCTGACTTTAACCCAGCTCAAGATGCAGTCGCTTACGAAGAGCTTCGCTCAGTTGATAAGTACATGACTATTCGCTTTAACCAGCTTGTCAAGACCATTCGTGATGCCTATGCAGACTTTGAATTCTTGACAATCTACAAGGCCTTGGTGAACTTTATCAACGTTGATTTATCAGCCTTCTACCTTGATTTTGCCAAAGATGTTGTTTATATCGAAGGTGCCAAATCACTCGAACGCCGTCAAATGCAGACTGTCTTCTATGACATTCTTGTCAAAATCACCAAACTCTTGACACCAATCCTTCCTCACACTGCGGAAGAAATCTGGTCATACCTTGAGTTTGAAGCCGAAGACTTCGTCCAATTGTCAGAATTACCAGAAGTTCAAACTTTTGCTAACCAAGAAGAAATCTTGGATACATGGGCAGCCTTCATGGACTTCCGTGGACAAGCACAAAAAGCCTTGGAAGAAGCTCGTAATGCAAAAGTTATCGGGAAATCACTTGAAGCACACTTGACAGTTTATCCAAATGAAGTGGTGAAAACTCTACTCGAAGCAGTAAACAGCAATGTAGCTCAACTTTTGATCGTGTCTGAGTTGACCATCGCAGAGGGACCAGCTCCGGAAGCTGCCCTTAGCTTTGAAGATGTCGCCTTCACTGTTGAACGCGCTGCAGGCCAAGTATGTGACCGTTGCCGTCGCACCGACCCAACAACAGCAGAACGCACCTACCAGGCAGTCATCTGTGACCACTGTGCAAGCATCGTAGAAGAAAACTTTGCGGACGCAGTCGCAGAAGGATTTGAAGAGAAGTAAGGTTGTTGTATGATACTAAGAAGGAAAAGGATTGCCAAACAGTCCTTTCCTTTTTGGTTTTGACTAGCTTTTTTGTGAAAAATTGTGTAGAATAGAATAGATAAACGAGGGGAAACCTCGGAAAATTTGAAGGAGAATCCATCTAATGGTAAAATTGGTTTTTGCTCGCCACGGTGAGTCTGAATGGAACAAAGCTAACCTTTTCACTGGTTGGGCTGATGTTGATTTGTCTGAAAAAGGTACACAACAAGCGATTGACGCTGGTAAATTGATCAAAGAAGCTGGTATCGAATTTGACCAAGCTTACACTTCAGTATTGAAACGTGCTATCAAAACAACGAACTTGGCTCTTGAAGCTTCTGACCAATTGTGGGTTCCAGTTGAAAAATCATGGCGCCTGAACGAACGTCACTACGGTGGTTTGACTGGTAAAAACAAAGCTGAAGCTGCTGAGCAATTTGGTGATGAGCAAGTTCACATCTGGCGTCGTTCATACGATGTATTGCCTCCAAACATGGACCGTGATGATGAGCACTCAGCTCACACAGACCGTCGTTACGCTTCACTTGACGACTCAGTAATCCCAGATGCTGAAAACTTGAAAGTGACTTTGGAACGTGCCCTTCCTTTCTGGGAAGATAAAATCGCTCCAGCTCTTAAAGATGGTAAAAACGTATTCGTAGGAGCTCACGGTAACTCAATCCGTGCCCTTGTAAAACACATCAAAGGTTTGTCAGATGACGAGATCATGGACGTGGAAATCCCTAACTTCCCACCATTGGTATTCGAATTCGACGAAAAATTGAACGTAGTTTCTGAATACTACCTTGGAAAATAAAAAAATGTAAGTCTAGAATTGATTTCTAGGCTTTTTGTTTTTGTTCCCAGTTTCCAACTAGTTGAAAAAGCGTTATAATGGTAGTAGGAAGTAATTTGTTTGAGAGAGGGTGGGTCTGATGGCTTATATTGAGATGAAACATTGTTACAAGCGATATCAGGTTGGGGACACGGAGATTGTGGCCAATCGTGATGTGAATTTTGAGATTGAAAAAGGGGAGCTGGTGATTATCCTTGGTGCGTCAGGTGCTGGTAAGTCAACGGTTCTTAACCTTCTTGGAGGCATGGATACCAATGACGAGGGGGAAATCTGGATTGATGGTGTCAATATTGCAGACTATAGTTCCCACCAGCGCACCAATTATCGTAGAAATGATGTGGGTTTTGTTTTTCAGTTTTACAATCTAGTTTCCAATCTGACTGCTAAGGAAAATGTGGAACTGGCTTCTGAAATCGTGACAGATGCCTTGGATCCTGAGCAGGTGCTGACAGATGTAGGTCTGGCTCATCGTCTAAATAATTTCCCAGCCCAGCTTTCTGGAGGGGAGCAACAGCGAGTCTCCATTGCACGCGCGGTAGCTAAAAATCCTAAACTGCTCCTTTGTGATGAACCAACAGGTGCCTTGGATTATCAGACGGGCAAGCAAGTCTTGAAGATTCTCCAAGATATGTCTCGTCAAAAAGGGGCAACAGTGATTATTGTGACCCATAATAGCGCGCTAGCTCCTATTGCTGATCGCGTGATTCATATGCACGATGCCAGTGTCAAGGATGTGGTGATCAACCAGCATCCTCAGGATATAGATAGTTTGGAGTACTAGCATGATTAAGCGAAAAACCTATTGGAAGGACTTAATTCAGTCCTTCACAGGCTCCAAGGGGCGTTTTTTATCCATCTTGACCCTGATGATGTTGGGCTCTCTAGCCCTAGTAGGTCTCAAAGTAACTGGCCCCAATATGGAGGCGACCGCTAATGCTTATTTCACAACTGCTAAAACCTTGGATTTGGCAGTCATGTCTAACTATGGTTTGGATCAAGCAGATCAAGAAGAACTAGAACAGTTAGAGGGCGCAGAGGTCGAGTTTGGCTACTTGACAGATGTGACCATGGCTAATGGGCAGGATGCTATTCGGCTGTACTCCAAACCAGAGCGAATTTCAACCTTTCAGCTCAGAGAGGGACGACTTCCGCAGTCAGACCAGGAAATTGCTTTGGCCAGTCATCTGCAGAGTCAATATAGCGTAGGACAGGAGATTAGTTTTAAAGAAAAAGAAGGCAGTCATTCCTCTTTAAAAGACCATACTTTTACCATTACTGGTTTTGTGGATTCGGCTGAAATCCTCTCTCAGCGAGATATGGGCTATGCAGGAAGTGGAAGTGGGACTCTGACAGCCTACGGGGTGATTTTACCTAGTCAGTTTGATCAGAAAGTCTACAATATAGCTCGTTTGAAATATCAAGATTTAGCAGGCTTAAATGCCTTTTCAGTAGCTTATGAAGAAAAATCCAAGCAACATCAGGAAGACCTTGAACAAACTTTATCAGATAATGGCAAGGCACGTCTGCAGCTCTTGAAAAAAGAAGGCCAAGAATCTATCGATAAGGGGAAAGAGACCCTTGACCAGGCACAGGCTAATTTGCAGGAAGGCAAGCGTCGTTTAGCAACTGCTCAAGCTCGTTTACAGGCTCAGGAAAGTCAATTATCTTTGCTACCTCAAGTTCAGAGAGAGCAAGCCATTGCTCAACTTACCCAAGCCAAGCAGGAATTGAGCAAGGAAGAGGACAAACTAAAGCAGGCTGAACAAAATCTAGCCCAAGAAAAGGAAAAATTAGAAAAACATCAGCAAGTCTTGGATGAATTAGCTGAGCCCAAGTATCAAGTCTATAATCGTCAGACCATGCCAGGTGGTCAAGGCTACCTCATGTACAGTAATGCTTCAGCCAGTATTCGGGCAGTGGGCAATATCTTTCCTGTAGTGCTTTATGCCGTAGCAGCTATGGTGACCTTTACAACTATGACCCGTTTTGTGGATGAAGAGCGAACACATGCAGGGATTTTTAAGGCCTTGGGTTATCGTAGCAAGGATATTATTGCCAAGTTTCTCCTTTACGGTCTAGTAGCTGGGACTGTCGGAACAGCTCTAGGTAGTATACTTGGCCATTATTTGCTAGCCAGTGTGATTTCAAGTGTTATTACAAAAGGTATGGTGGTGGGAGAAACTCAGATTCAGTTCTATTGGACCTATAGCATACTAGCTCTTGGCTTGAGTTGGTTGGCGAGTGTGTTACCAGCCTATCTGGTGGCTCGGAGGGAACTTCACGATGAAGCAGCTCAGCTTTTACTGCCTAAACCACCTGTTAAAGGAGCTAAAATCTTACTGGAGCGTATCGGTTTTATTTGGCGTCGTCTCAATTTTACCCATAAAGTAACAGCCCGCAATATCTTCCGTTATAAACAGCGGATGTTGATGACAATATTTGGTGTGGCAGGTTCAGTCGCTCTGCTCTTTGCAGGCTTGGGCATCCAATCCTCTGTAGCAGGAGTTCCGTCTAGACAGTTTCAACAAATCCAACAGTATCAAATGATTGTCTCTGAAAATCCTAGTGCGACCAATCAAGACAAGGCAGAGTTGGAAGAAGTGTTGAAAGGGCAGGATATTCAAACCTATCAGAAAATCTATTCAAAAACGCTAGATAAGGATTTCAAAGGTAAGGCTGGTCTTCAGACTATTACCCTTATGATGACAGATAAGGAAGATTTGACTCCCTTTATCCATCTGCAAAATCATCAGCAGGAGCTGACATTGAAAGATGGAGTCGTTATTACAACTAAACTAGCCCAGCTGGCAGGTGTCAAGGTTGGGCAGACTTTCGAAATTGAAGGTAAGGAACTAAAGGTTGCTGCCATTACTGAGAACTACGTTGGTCACTTTATTTATATGAGTCAGGCTAGCTATGAGCAAATTTACGGACAGCTACCCCAAGCCAACACTTATTTGGTCTCGTTAAGAGATACCAGTGCTACTAGTATCGAAAGACAGGCAGGCTTACTTATGAATCAAGCTGCGGTGTCCAGTGTTGTCCAAAATGCTTCAGCCATTCGCCTCTTTGACTCCGTCGCTAGCTCACTCAATCAGACCATGACCATCTTGGTCATCGTGTCGGTTCTGTTGGCTATTGTTATCCTCTACAATTTGACCAATATCAACGTAGCTGAAAGAATCCGTGAACTCTCCACTATCAAGGTTCTCGGTTTTCATAATAATGAAGTCACTCTCTACATTTACCGTGAGACGATTGTGCTGTCCCTTGTTGGAATCGTCCTTGGTCTGGTATCTGGTTTCTATTTACACCAATTTTTGATTCAAATGATTTCACCAGCGACTATTCTCTTTTATCCACAGGTAGGCTGGGAAGTCTATGTAATCTCAGTGGCAGCAGTAAGTATCATTTTGACCTTGCTTGGTTTCTTTGTTAATCATCATTTGAGAAAGGTTGATATGTTAGAAGCCTTGAAATCTGTAGAGTAATACTCAATGAAAATCAAAGAGCAAACTAGGAAGCTAGTCGTAGGTTGCTCAAAGCACCGCTTTGAGGTTGCAGATAAAGCTGACGTGGTTTGAAGAGATTTTCGAAGAGTATAAGGTGGTTGTTTTTAGCTGATTGAACTTCTATTTACTAATATTCAAAAATCCTCTGTCACAAANNTTTGTGACAGAGGATTTTTTCTATAGGGCTTTAGCAGCTGCAATTGCGGCTTCGAAGTTTGGCTCAGAATTGATATTATCCACGTATTCAACGTAGCGAATCGTATTGTCAGTATCGAGGACAAAGACTGCGCGTGCTAATAGGTGCCATTCGTTGATCAAGAGGGCATAATCGCGCCCGAAAGAATGGTCAAAGTAGTCTGAAAGCATAATGGCATTGTCAAGGCCTTCAGCACCGCACCAACGTTTTTGAGCAAAAGGTAGGTCCATTGAAACAGTCAATACGACCGTGTTGTCCAGTCCAGCCAATTCTTCATTAAAACGACGTGTTTGAGTTGAGCAGATACCTGTATCGATAGAAGGAACGACACTCAAGACTTTTTTCTTGCCATCAAAATCAGCCAGAGATTTTTTAGAAAGATCTGTTGTAGTAAGAGAAAAATCAAGCGCCTTGTCGCCGACTTGTAGTTGTTTACCTGTAAAGCTCACAGGATTTCCGAGAAAAGTTACCATAGGATACTCCAATCTTTTTTCTTCCATTGTATCTAAAACAGTCAGAATTTTCCAATGATTTGACCGGAAATGTGTGCATAGAAAAAACGCCAGCTCACATGAGAATGACGTTTTTCAGAGGCTTATTTTGCCAATCCTTCAGCAATCTTGTCAAGGTTGTATTTCATCATGTTGTAGTAGCTGTCGCCTTCTTTACCTTCTTCTGCGATAGAGTCAGTAAAGATTTGTGCGTAGATTGGGATGTTTGTGTCTTGAGAAACAGTTTTCATTGGACGGTCATCCACACTTGATTCTACAAAGAGTGATGGAACTTTTGTTTGGCGAAGTTTTTCAACCAAGGTCTTGATTTGTTCAGGAGTTCCTTCTTCTTCAGTATTGATTTCCCAGATGTAGGCACTTGGGACACCATAGGCTTTAGAGAAGTATTTGAATGCTCCTTCGCTGGTTACAATGAGTTTCTTTTCAGCAGGGATCTTATTAAATTTATCCTTACTTTCTTTATCAAGTTTGTCTAACTTATCAGTATATTCTTTGAGATTTTTTTCATAGAATTCTTTATTGTTAGGGTCTTTGGCGCTCAATTGTTTGGCGATATTTTTAGCAAAAATAATACCGTTTTCAAGGTTAAGCCAAGCGTGTGGGTCTTCTTTTCCTTTTTCATTTTGACCTTCAAGGTAGATAACATCAACGCCGTCGCTGACTGCGAAGTAGTCTTTGTTTTCAGTTTTCTTGGCATTTTCTACCAATTTTGTAAACCAAGCATTGCCACCTGTTTCAAGGTTGATACCGTTATAGAAAATCAAATCAGCCTCAGAAGTTTTCTTAACGTCTTCAGGAAGTGGTTCGTATTCGTGTGGGTCTTGCCCAATCGGAACGATACTATGAAGGTCAATTTTGTCACCAGCAATATTTTTAGTAATATCAGCGATGATTGAGTTTGTAGCAACAACTTTTAGTTTTTGACCAGAAGTTGTATCTTTTTTTCCGCTAGCACATGCTACAAGAATGATTGCAGAAAGAAAGAGAACGAGTAATGTACCTAATTTTTTCATTAAATCCTCCAATTTATTAGGGCTTTGCCCCTTATTTTAACAAATGTTTATTTTTCAGTTTCAAATATCGTTGTTTGGGAGCGATAAAGAAGCTAATGAGAAAGAAACTAGCGGCTGTAAGCACGATACTAGAACCTGCCGCAACGTTAAAGCTATAGCCGATAAAGAGCCCCAAAACTGAAGCTGTCGCTCCAAAGGTTGAGGAAAGGAAAATCATACTTTTCAGGCTATTAGCATACAGATAAGCAGTTGCAGCTGGGGTAATCAGCATGGCTACAATCAGGATAGTTCCGACACTTTGCATGGCTGTCACAGACACGAGAGTCAGGAGTACCATGAGAAGGTAGTGATAGAAATTGACAGGCATTCCCATGGCTTTAGCCAAGAGTTCATCAAAGGATGTTATCAAGAGTTGCTTGAAGAAAATCCAGATTAACAAGAGAATGGCTACCCCCACACCCATAGTAATAAACATATCCGTATCTTGGACGGCTAGGATATTACCAAAAAGGATATGGAAAAGGTCAGTTGAACTTTTAGCGACACCAATCAAGATGATACCGAGGGCTAAGAAAGAAGAAAAGGTAATGCCGATGGCGGTATCGCTTTTGATAATCGAGTTTCCCTTGATGTAGGTAATGATGATGGCAGCTAGCAATCCAAAGACAATGGCTCCGATAAAGAAGTCAAGGCCCAAGATGAAGGAGAGGGCTACACCTGGTAAGACAGCATGTGAAATGGCATCTCCCATGAGTGACATCCCGCGTAGAATAATGAAACATCCCACGGCTCCAGCTACAATCCCGACGACAATAGCTGTTATCAAGGCATTTTGTAGGAAATGGAATTTTTGCAATCCATCGATAAATTCTGCAATCATAGGTCACCTCCATTGAAAAAGAGTTGATTACCGTAAGCTTCTTTTAGATTGGTTTCGGTAAAAGTTTCTTTTGTTGGACCAAAGGCAATCACTTCTCGATTGACAAGTAAGACTTGATCGAAGTAGTGGGGAATCTTGCTGAGGTCGTGGTGAACGATGAGAACCGTCTTCCCAGCTTTTTTCAAATCTCTCAGCGTATTCATGATGATTTCCTCACTGACAGAGTCAATCCCAGCAAAGGGTTCATCCAAGAGGATATAGTCGGCTTCCTGCACCAAACATCTGGCAATCAAGACCCGCTGGAATTGACCTCCAGACAGTTGACTAATTTGACGTTCAGCGTAGTCAGCTAGGCCGACGATTTCAAGGGCCTCTTGCACTTTCTTCCAATGTTTAGCCTTTAAACTTCGAAAGAGAGGGATAGAGGGAAAGAGTCCTAACGAGACGCATTCCTTGACCTTGATGGGAAAGTTGTAGTCGATATTGATTTTTTGTTCGACATAGGCAATTCGGTGTAAGGATTTTTTAACTTCCTTGTCATCGAGAAATGCCTGACCTTGATGTGGGATAATTCCCAGCATACCTTTTAATAGTGTTGATTTCCCAGCGCCGTTTGGACCAATGATGCCGGTAATTGTTGGTCCTTGGAGCACTAGTGAAATATCCTTAAGTGCCAACGTTTCTTTGTAGGAGACACTGAGGTTTTCGATACGTATCATAAACTTGTATTCCTCCTGTCTCTTAATATACATTAAAAAAAAAATTAAGTCAAGTTAATTTTTGAAAAAATTAAAATAAGTCATTAAAAAATCTTTACACATCACACAAGGGAATCAATATATAGTGGATTGAATCTGGAATAGTCCACCGAGTTTTTTAAAACATTGTTAGAAATTCAAAGTAAATTATAAAAATGCCTTAGAAGCAGCATTGTACTACTCCAGCTCCAACTAACTCTATTTTGCTATATATTTAGTAGGAGGTCTAATAAAACGCATAATCTCAAGGTTTATACACCTGATATTATGCGTTTTTATGATTTTAAAGATTCTTTAATTAGATTTACTATCTGTACTTCAAAAAGTGTTTTAATCTATCCATGGATAACCCCTTAGTTTACCCTTTGATTTTTGTTGAGTATGAGCGATTCTTTGATGAATTATTTTGAATAAGTATATCACACTTTAAACATCAATAGTTTTTACTTTTGGTTAATGGACTAAAGTAACTAAATCCCCCTGCAAGAAATCTTATAGTACCTGCTAATATTAGAATACTTATGATAGTTAAGTTATGTGAAACAAGTATCCCTCCAAGGTATGCTCCTAAGGGGATAGAAGCAAATGAGATCATTCTAGTAATGCTAACAACACGTCCCAACATTTCTTTTTTGACAACTTTTTGTCGTAACGTAAAATATGTAATGGCATTGATATTGCCAAACATATTACTCAAACCTAAAAATACTCCCATATATATATAGTTTGTGTTAATTGATAGCAACATAGTAGATAGACCAGCTAGCATTGTACTGATGGAGAGGATTTTTCCATATCTAAACTTTTTAATTAATTCAGGGGCAAGAATAGCACCTAATATAGCTCCTACACCAGCTATTGAGAGTATTAATCCATAGTGAAAGGAGGTATAGCCTAGAACATCTGTAATATAGTAAACTAAGTTGGCCTGAAATATATGAATGCCAAAGTTTGTTCCAAAAAAAAGAATAGCTCCACTTAGGATGATTTTATCATTTTTTACATAGTGCAAACCAATAGATATTGTTTTAGAAAGACTCTCTTTTTTAGAGATATTTACTAGTGTATTTTCTGGAGTTTTTATGCAGAGAATTAATAGGCTGGCAATTAAAAAGGTAAGAGCATTGACCCATAAAACTTTAGCTGGATTAATAAGTAATAGAACAGAACCACTAATCATAGGACCAATAAGATTTAATGTATTGTCAATAAGTTGGATTCCTGAATTGGCTTTTGATAGCTGATTGTCTGTTACAATCTGTGGTAACAAGCTTTGAAATGCTGGGTGGACTAATGGCTCTGTAGAGGAGAGCAGGAAGGTTAAAATATAAATTAAGAGTAAGAGTATATTATCATTTTTAAAAGATATTATTAGCAAACTTAGAATGACTAATGAGATTAAATGACATATTGAAATGATATATACTTTTTTGAATTTATCTGCTAATATACCTCCTACTAGAGAAAATAAAATCCATGGTAAAAATGAAATACCGTATAGAGTAGCCATATGAAATGGAGATCCTGTTTTCTCAAATACTAGCAAAGGTAGAGCTAATTTTCTTAGCCAATCACCAAAGTTGGATACAAGAAATGTTAGCCACAATATTTTGTAATTTCTATTCAATAATATTACCTCCACGACAGGTTATACAATTGGGATCTATATGCCAATGCTCGGCTATTTTTGTAGTCATTGTATTCATATCTATAGATTTTAATTGGCCTACAGTAGTTAATTCACCGATACCAGTGATATATTTTGTAACTTCTGAACAAATGATACCAGTTGCTACAGATACTAGAGGAGCTATGGCAGTATTGTCACCAACTAAATTTAAACGAGTTCTTTCTTCAAGGATTAGGTGAGAAATAGGGTGTTCTTTTTGGATAGTATTTCTCCAACAATCTATGCATCCAGATATTTTGGGGATAATAGTATATTGCAGGGCTCGTTGCGCTTCTAAACCTGCACAAAATAAAGGAATATTCAGCTTTACTATAGCTTCATTTACCCATCTTGCTAGTTTGATTTTAGGTCTATCCGCAACTAGTATTAAGCAGTCGAATCCTCGGAATGATTCAACAACATCTTCAGATGAATTGATTTTCTTTTCATCAACAGTAAATTTTATTTGAGGATTAAATTCATAGATGCGTTGTTTTGCTATACTTGCTTTACTCTTTCCTATATCATCAAAGTTATATAAAATTTGTCTATTTAAATTAGATATATCAACGACATCAAATTCAACAGCTTTTATTTCTCCTATACCTAAGCCAGCTAAGTCATATATAATGTGAGATCCTAATCCGCCTAATCCAATAATTCCAATTTTTGAATCAATTAATTTTTTTTGAGAAATATATTTATTTTCACTTAAAGTTGCGTAAGATGAAAAAAGTTGATGTTTCTGTGATAACGTTCTAATTCATACTTGAATAATATTTTAGAACCAGTAAGATTTAAATCCTCGATAAATCGTTCTTTACTGATTTCATCAATAGCTTCCATTACATCAGATGGTGATAGTTCACTGTAGGTTTCTGAAACTTCTCTTATGATTTTTTCGACAGTATTAATTCCATCCATTTTTTTGAGCATGTATTCAATAGCTCCGCTAGGGTCTTCATGTTCTGTAATTTCTCCAAACCCACCTATATAGACCGATCCGTCTTTATATACTACTGGGTAAGCCTTTTTTAGTTTTGGACGAGCTTTTAGTAGATCCATTATATCTCCTTATATCAATTAAAAGAAAAGGTAACTAGAGAAAGTTTAGTTACCAGCCTCGGTGAAGAAAGTATTACTATCCTTTACTGCACTGCGATTCCTGCAATACTTACAGAATGAACACGTTTTTGCTTAAGCATAAAATCTACCTCCTAATATTTAAATTTCAAGTAGCAAAGCTATGAGATAGATAGAATTTTATCATTTTATATATTTTTTGTCAATTCATTTTTCAGACAATTAATTTTTTTGTGAATTTTTAAAAAATTTTTAAAAAATTGAAATACTAACTGAAAAATGATAGAAAAGGAAAGTTCATTTTTAATTGCATTCCCTAGTGATTTTTGTTAAGATAAAGACAAATACAAATGAAAGCGAGAACAAGATGACACGTTATCAAGATGATTTTTATGATGCTATCAATGGAGAATGGCAACAGACAGCTGAAATTCCAGCAGATAAGTCTCAAACGGGAGGTTTTGTTGATTTAGATCAGGAAATTGAAGACTTGATGCTGGCGACAACAGACAAGTGGTTAGCAGGTGAAGAGGTGCCTGAGGATGCTATCTTGGCAAACTTTGTCAAATACCACCGCCTAGTTCGTGATTTTGACAAGAGAGAAGCTGACGGTATCACACCTGTCTTACCACTCCTTAAAGAATTCCAAGAGTTGGAGACTTTTGCGGATTTTACAGCTAAACTAGCAGAGTTTGAGCTTGCAGGAAAACCAAACTTCCTTCCTTTTGGTGTATCGCCAGACTTTATGGATGCTAGAATCAATGTTCTATGGGCTAGCGCTCCAAGCACAATCTTGCCAGATACGACCTACTATGCAGAAGAACATCCTCAGCGCGAAGAGCTCTTGACTCTTTGGAAAGAAAGCAGCGCAAATCTCCTCAAGGCTTATGATTTCTCTGATGAAGAAATTGAAGACTTGCTAGAAAAAAGACTTGAATTGGACCGTCGAGTTGCGGCAGTGGTGCTCTCTAATGAAGAAGGTTCAGAATATGCCAAGCTTTACCATCCATATTCTTACGAAGATTTCAAGAAATTCGCGCCTGCTCTACCTTTGAATGACTTCTTCCAAGCTGTTCTTGGACAAGTACCAGACAAGGTTATTGTAGACGAGGAACGTTTCTGGCAAGCAGCAGATCAATTCTATAGTGAAGAGGCTTGGCCTCTTCTCAAAGCAAACTTAATTTTAAGTGTAGTCAATCTTTCAACCAGCTATTTAACAGAGGATATCCGTGTTTTGTCTGGTGCCTACAGCCGTGCCCTTTCTGGAGTTCCAGAGGCAAAAGATAAGGTCAAAGCAGCTTATCATCTAGCACAGGAACCTTTCAAGCAAGCCCTGGGTCTTTGGTACGCCCGTGAGAAGTTCTCTCCAGAAGCCAAGGCGGATGTGGAGAAAAAAGTAGCAACTATGATTGATGTCTATAAGGAACGCTTGGCTAAAAATGACTGGCTGACTCCAGAAACTCGTGACAAGGCCATCGTCAAACTCAATGTTATCAAACCTTATATTGGCTATCCAGAAGAATTGCCTGCACGTTACAAGGATAAGGTAGTGAATGAAACTGCCAGTCTTTTTGATAATGCTCTAGCCTTTGCGCGTGTTGAAATCAAGCACAGTTGGAGCAAGTGGAACCAGCCTGTTGACTACAAGGAATGGGGTATGCCTGCTCACATGGTCAATGCCTACTACAATCCACAGAAGAATCTGATTGTCTTCCCAGCGGCTATTTTACAGGCACCTTTCTATGACTTGCATCAGTCATCTTCTGCTAATTACGGTGGTATTGGGGCGGTTATTGCTCATGAAATTTCCCACGCCTTTGATACCAACGGAGCGTCCTTTGATGAAAATGGTAGCCTCAAGGATTGGTGGACAGAGAGCGACTATGTTGCCTTCAAGGAGAAAACACAAAAAGTCATTGACCAATTTGATGGACAGGATTCTTATGGAGCAACCATTAACGGTAAATTGACTGTGTCAGAAAACGTGGCTGACTTGGGAGGAATCGCTGCAGCGCTTGAAGCAGCTAAGAGAGAAGCAGACTTCTCAGCAGAAGAATTCTTCTACAACTTCGGTCGCATTTGGCGCATGAAAGGTCGTCCAGAATTTATGAAACTTTTGGCTAGCGTCGATGTGCACGCGCCAGCCAAACTCCGTGTCAATGTACAAGTACCAAACTTCGATGATTTCTTTACAACCTATGATGTCAAAGAAGGAGACGGTATGTGGCGTTCACCAGAAGAGCGCGTGATTATTTGGTAATACAAAGAGACAAGTAAAACTCCTATAATTACACCTTCCCTATCTATGTACACCCTAAAAAGTTAGATAGAATAATCTAGCTTTTGGGGTGTAGTTCATAGGGATTATGAAATTGAAGTCTTTTCTTATTTTAAAATTCATAGTAAAATATCCCTCCGTATCAAGATAACAGGAGGATTTTTATGTCTCAAAAGACTATCAACATAGGCTACGCCCGTGTATCTACTCATAAGCAAGACCTAGGATTGAAAGTGCAAATCGAAGCTCTCAAACATTGCGATAAACTTTTTATAGAAAAGGAATCTGGTGCAAATAACACTCGTCCTGAACTTACAAAAGCCTTAAAACTGGCCTCTGACTTTTCGAAAGATGGCAAGCAGGTTACTTTCACTATCTATAAGTTAGATAGACTGACTCGATCTATGTTTAAGCTACTAGAACTTATTGAACAATTTAATGAATATCATATTCAGCTAGTCAGTTTGCATGAAAAACTAGAAACAGACTCTCTTATTGGCAGGTTACTTTGCGTCATTTTAGGCTTTGTGGCAGAAAATGAGCTGGAAAATCTGAGGTTTCGCACAAAAGAAGGACTTCGAAAAGCTAAGGAAAATGGTGTTAGATTAGGAGCAAAACGGATTTCAAAAGAAAAGGAGGAGCGGATACTTAACAAATATCTACATTCAAATATAAGCATACGTAATATTGCAAAAGCTGAACAAATTTCTACATCAACCCTATATAAAGTGTTAGAACGCAATAAAGTGGCGAACAATCGTCAAAAAAAAACGGAAAATCATTGCTAAAAATAGGGAAAAATGGTAGAATGAAGCTGTAAATTTGTTTCGATTAACGACCGTTTGATGAAACAGTCAAAACAACAATATGAATATTTAAAAAATACGAGTTTAACAGTGTTTTTAACCTGTATTAGACTGGTATTTTTTGTGTATCGTTTAACGGTCGTTACGCGATACACTTAGTTCCCTATCTCTAAAGTAGTTAGCGAGCTTATGGTAACAAAAAATTGAAAAATTATTAAGATATGTAATAGTGTAATAGCTGTATTGTTCAGTTAATGGATAAAGGTTCATTTAAGGCTTCTATCAAGAACATTAAATGTTTAGAGAATGAGTTGGCTCAAAATTTTGCTTTTGTGGTCTTGAAAGGAAGTTGATTTTGTTATTTTATAAGCCTAAAAAGGCAATTTTACATTCCCAAGGAGGAAAAATTATGAATAAACTAACTAAACTAGGTATTGTCACTTTCTCTGCTGTAACTCTTAGTGCTGCCGTGCCAACTTTGGTGCGTGCCGAGGAAAACGTTGCGCCGCAGCCAAATGTTGCTGCTAAACCTAATGTTGCTCAACCAACACCTGCACCAAAACCTAATGGTAGCTGGGTTGATTTCAGTATGCTCGACCCAATCGCTAAACCAAAACCAAAGCTAGACAAAGAAGTTTCGAAACCTGCTGAAAAGCCGGTAGAAGAGCCCGCGCCTGTCGAAAAACCTTCGACCGAGGGCAACATTCTTGCAAACGGAACAGATGAGGCTATCGCAGAGGACAAGAAAAATACTGAGATCGAGAAAAAATACAACGTCGATCCAACCAATCAGCTACCCGAGCCAGGTCTACCAATCATAACACCTGAGCCAGAACAACCTATAACAGATTCTAAAGAGATGAAGAAGATGGTAGCAGAGGATTTAGCCTATAAGAAAGGAGCAGCTAAGACTCAAGAAGAGTACAATAAACTGATAGCTGAGGCTAATGAGAAGCTTTGGGCTGCTGACGGAGTTGATATGGATGAACTGATCCATAGACTAATCCCAGAAAAACCTGGAGCCGTGCCAGCATTCTCAGATATAAGCGTTCGAAAATATGAAATCCAAGCAGATTTCTTAGATGCTGATCTTGTCCAAAAACATGGATACACTACTGAATCAAGAATTGATAGTCCAAAACAAGCAGAAGTTAGCTCTACATGGAACGTACATGACAAAGATAGCGCAGATGGAATACTAACAGCAAAAAAATTCTCCGACTACACTTTTAGCCACGTTGTAAAAGCCGCTGCAGATCATCCAGATATTGATCCAGATCCAAAGGTTGTCAGAGTTAGTTATGATGCAGCCTATGCTTTGCGTGGTTCTGGTTACAAAAATGGTAAAGGAGATAATCTTTTCCGCTACTATTTTATTTACACTAAAAATAAACCAGTAGAAGAAAAACCGAAAGATCCGCAACCAGCGGAAACGGAAAAACCTGCTGAAATTTCGAAACCAGCGGAGACAGTTGAACCAACTGTGCAGCCGAAACCAGCTGAGAACAAGCCGGTTGAAAATAAACCTGCTGAAACACCCGTTCCGGCTACAAAACCAGCAGAAAACCCTCAAACAGAGGTTAAACCTGCAGAGCAACCACAACCTGCTAAACCAGTGAAGCCAGCTGAAAATGCTGGATTACAAAAGGTTCCTTATCGCAACGACCAGCCAAAACGTTGGTTTAATAATGGAACAGGTCGTCCTACTCTAACAACAAACGACCTTGCTGCTCCACTTCCTGCTGAAAATGTAGAAAAAACCTCTTACGGTTGGTGGACAGCTGAACCAGACTTGCTTCATGCAGGATCTCATATAAAAGTAAATACTTTTAATTCGAATTTCAATAATCCGATGTTCGAAAACGGTAAAGAGATAAAATTTAAAGGTAGCGGATTTGGAGATATGGACAGTAAGTTTAAACCTGCTCTTGTTCGAGTAAAAGTTCCAGAGTTGGAAGGAATGAACTACGAAGCTTATACAATTTTCTATGAAGTTCCTAATAGAAATGGAAATCCAACTTACGGAACAAATCGAACTCTCCAAGGTGGTGGCATCTCTTTAACTATCAAATCAAAAGAGAAGAAAGAAGATATTCAGGTTTATACATTAACTAAGGATAGAAAACTGGAAGAACTCTATTATCCAGGATTCCCAAGTGAAGAAACAAATCGCTATGATGAGAAAACTAAAACTCATTCATACAATCTATTTGGTGAAACCTACGATACTTACGTTTTCTTATTTAAGAACCCTGCTGAAAAACCAGCCGAGCAAGTGAAACCTGAAGTTAAGCCAAGCGAGCAACCTAAGCCAGACAAGCAGCCAAGTGTTCCTACTGTTCCAGCTGATCAACCACAACCTGCTAAGCCAGAGAAACCAACTGAACAACCTGTGAATCCAGTTGCTCCAGTAACACCGACAACTCCTGTAACGCCTACGCTTAACCCAGCCATCCCAAACAATACTCGTGTTCTTTCGAACAAAGCTGGAAGCGTTCAAGTGCATGGTTCAGAAGCAACACTCAAAAATGTCAGCTATATCAAGGTAGAAGAAACCAAGCCGACTTCACTTGAATCAAAAGACTACAAGGCATTTGACATTCATCTATATGACGCGAATGGTAAAGCTATCCAGCCAAATGGCATGGTTCTAGTAAGTCTTTCTGCTGATAAGCCAGTTGAAAATGTTTACTATGTTGCTCCAGATGGTACTTTACAGGCATTGAAGTTCAAACAAGATACAGATAAGGTTACTTTTGAAACCAATCACTTTAGTATCTATGCTATGACTTTCAAAGTTGCCGCAAGCCGTGATAACGGAGGTAGTACAACTCCTGTTCCAGTTGTAAATAGTAGTAATACTGAACAAAAAGGAAATGACGCAAGTAGTACAAAAACTCAAGCTGAGTCGTTAGCAACTAAGACTGAAACTATTTCGAAACAAGTAGCTAAGACTTTGCCAAATACTGGAGAAAATCACTCAATTCTCGCCACCCTATTTGGAATGTTAACTCTAACTGCTGGATTATTTAGCTTTCGTAAGGAGTCAGAATAACTCCAATTCATAGTTTATCTATCAAATATTTTAGACTGTGAAAAAATCAATTTGAGGAGATGATTTAGAAAATCTTTTCATGATAAAACGCATAATATCAAACTTTTCTACACTTGATATTATGCGTTTTTTATAATTCTAATACTCTTCGAAAATCTCTTCGAAAATCTCTTCAAACCACGTCAGCTTCGCCTTGCCGTATGTATATGTTAC
>NZ_VMMT01000006.1:1768-44319 GCF_013277355.1 Streptococcus sp. 1343 | reverse complement strand
TAAGACTGACGAAGTCAGTTACATATATCTACGGAAAGGCGAAGCTGACGCGGTTTGAATTTGATTTTCGAAGAGTATAAAGTTTGTTTTTGTATCTTTCAGAAAAATAAGGTATACTGTATGTAAACGATTTCAAAGGAGTTCAGTTATGGAGAAAACAATTTTTATTCCAAATAAACAGAGCATTTTAGGAGAACAGGAAATTTTGACTGCCAAGTCAATCTTGGCCTTGGTAGATGGTTTGGAGTCACATAGCTATGATGCTGTCTATCTCCGTCAGCCTCTTAACCGTCTCGAGTATATCGAGTGTGCGATAGTGGGGCAATCACAATTTCTTTTTAAAGTCAGTTATGCTGATGGTCAAAAAGCTTACCGTGT
This sequence comes from Streptococcus sp. 1343, assembly GCF_013277355.1. Taxonomy (NCBI): domain Bacteria; kingdom Bacillati; phylum Bacillota; class Bacilli; order Lactobacillales; family Streptococcaceae; genus Streptococcus; species Streptococcus sp. 1343. The sequence continues at coordinate 43,941 of NZ_VMMT01000006.1, read as the reverse complement.
CGATCTTCCTGACCTACTCACGAAGACAGACTGGGAAATCATCAAGTCATTTTTAGATGCTTTGCTTGCTTATACAGGGACTGAGATTGAAGGACTAGATGGTTTTGACTTTGAAGATTATTTCCAAGCAAGTATTCAAGCCCATCTTGCAGACACTGCAGCCCGTTTTACGATTTGCCAAGGAATTTTTAATCCTGTTTTCTTTAGTCATGAGGATTTGAAAAGGTTTTTAGAGGAGGATGGTTTGGCACAGTTTGAAGCACGTGTACGTGCAGTTCAAGAGACAGATGCTTACTTTGCAAGAGTTTCCTTCTATCAGGATGGAGAAGGAAAAGTGCACGGTGTTTACCATTTGGCTCAAGGCGTCAAGACTGTTTTGCAGAGAGAACCATTTGTTCCTGCAGCCTATATGGAGCAATTGGTGGATAAGGAAGTCCAGTGGGAGATTGACTTGGTTCAAATCACAGGAGACGGCTCTAAACCAGAAGACTATGAGGCTATCGCTCGCTTGGACTATGCAAAATTCCTAGAGTCACTACCATCAGCATCTTACCACCAACTAGACGCCAATCAATTAGAAGTACAACCCATCTTAGACAAATATTTTAAAGCATTAGCACAAGAAAAGTAAAGCAGAAGCAGGTCAATCGACTTGCTTTTTTGGCATAGAAAAATCCTGCCATAGAAGACAGGATTGCTACTCAATGAAAATCAAAGAGCCGACTAGGAAGCTAGCCGCAGGCTGCTCAAAACACTGTTTTGAGGTTGTAGATAAGACTGACAAAGTCAGGAACATATATCTACGGTAAGGCGAAGCTGACGTGGTTTGAAGAGATTTTCGAAGAGTATGAAGTTTAAAGAAAGGCCAAGATACGAAGATAATCTCCAATCAGTGCCACTTCAGCTACAAAGAAGAGGAGGATAATAACTCCGTTCACAAGGACAGACAAGAATAACTGATAGAAGGAGTCGGCTTCACTTGCTTGACTTGGTCTGGTAATGATATGGAGACTAGCAAGCAGAATGATTCCAATGCTAATCACACATAAAAGGGCTGAAAATCGTAGGCTATCAAAGAAGGCAAAGAAACTAGCAATAGCAGTGAGGAAGATTGGAATTGCCAAGAGTTGACTATATTGTTGGAGAACCTTGTCTAGCGTCCAGTCCTTTTCTTGGTAGATAAATCGTCTCACGACGAAACTACCCAAGAGGAATGAAAAGAAGAAGAGTGTTGTCGCTACTAGGATAGAGATGATAGAAAAGAGAGTTAAAGGTGCTAGTTGCTCAGGGAAGTGGCTGTTTATAGTTGCTATATGTCCATAGTAAGCATGTTTGATGTGGTAGATACTAAAGAAAAAGGAAGATGCAGAAAACAGAATGAGCAAGAGAAAGGCTGTATAGCTGTGTGTGCTACTTGTTTCAAGATTGTTCGTAGGAGATTTGATTGCTTCCACTAGCCAAGACCAAAAATCAAGCGCTTGCTCTTTCCATTTATCCCTAGATTTTGGAGCTTGGTCGGGGATATAAGGACTTTCTAAAGATTTACTGATAAGAAGGGGCTCTTTTGTGGTTGCTTTTTGCTGAGGACGAGCTTCTTGGCTTTCTTCAGCTATAGTGACTTTTTCTGTTTCTCCAGAAAGATCTGGCTCTTCTTCACTAGAATTAGATGCCTTCTTTTCTTCTATTTCTGTTCTCGCTTCACCGTCTTTAGGAGTTTCAATTTTCTCTTCTTGCTGGCTTTCCAGTTCGACTGCAGCTTGAGAGACTTCCTCCTCTACTTGAGTATTTTTTTCAATTGGTGTATCGAGATCGGCTATCGTTTCTTCAGCCTTGTCTGCAAGCTCTTGAGCTTGCTTTTCAGGCTTGTTCTTGCTTGTTGTTTTTACAAAATCATTACTTTCAAACCATTCTTGTTTCATGGTAGAACCTCCTTTTAGTTAGATAAATATGTTTCCATAGTAGCAGATGTAAGCGTTTTTGTCAACGTCTGCTTGGTGTGGATATTAGTTCAATATCATCATCAGATCTCGCAATGAGTTGATCCTTGACATCGGTTTTTTCAGTTTTGTAAGGGTTGCTTAATTCCGTGCCTCTTGATTCAGGCTTTTCTCTTGTGAATTGGAAGATAGAACCGTAGTTACTTGAGATGTCCAAGTTAATTCGTTGGCTTTCTTTCTGGTCTAGGATGATTCTGAAATAATCTTTGGCAGTTAGTTCAACCTTACCATGGACTTGGATTTTTTCAGCGTGGAAGTGATTTTCTGTTGACTCTAGCTGACTATCTGTCAGTTCTGTGCTAAAGATATTGATGATATTGGGTGTTGTGAGTTTACTGTTTTTGATACGACTTCCTTCAATTCGGAGGATATAGCTGTTTGTATTGAGGGTCGCATTTTCAAGGCTAGCATTTATGATGGTGGTTTGTCTGCGATTGGCTGAGATGTTGATTCCTTTTAGGCTTCTTCCTTTTGGTAATTGGAGAATAACTTCATCAAAACGACTAGAGTAGCTGCTTGCGATATGGAGAATCCCGCCAATTCCAGAAGAGAGAAACGGACTTTCAGACAGTTTCTTATCAGTGAGGCTTAGCGTTTTATCGTTTTGATTGGTGATAAGATCATGGTTAGCAGAAATAGATGGATGATAAGAAATGTGAATTTGATCATCCAAAGAGTCTGTGATGGTCAGCGCGTGTTGGTAGAGCGTAATCTCTAGGTTTTCGACTTCCTTGCCAAAGGTCAGTTCTTCCGTACGGCTATCATAGACAGGCTCTTTGGACATGGAAAGTAGGCTCTTGATTCCGTCAGATTGGATGCCTACAAAGAGCAGGATAAAGCCGATAACGGTAGTCACCACACCAAAAATGAGAAATCCTTTTGTCAATTTACGCATGCTGGTCACCTCTCTTTCCTTTTTTAAGAACAAATTGCACCAAGCGAACAATGAGTAGACCGAAGAAACGAGCTACATAGGAAATGCCTAGTAAAACTAGTGAAGAAGCACCGATAGCCAGTAAACCAGAACCGAAAATCAAGATAAAGGCTGGTTTGGCTTGGGCTAAGACAGTGAAACTTTCAACTAAAAATAGGAATCCGCCAATGATACCAAGTATGGAAACTGCAAAGAAAGCCAGAATAACAGTCAAAGCGGCTACAAGGATTGCGAACAGGGTCACGAGGATGGCGATTCCCAGAGGAATACCGATGGGTGCTGCAAGGAGGGCTAACAAGGCGATATGCAAAATTTGTCGGTTATTTTTTTGAGCGGGTGCCTCATTGATTTTTTTATCGAGAAGATTAGAGAGGACTTCGTGAGCTGCTTCCTTAGGAGTTCCTAAGCTAGCGATGAGTTCTTCCTCTCCTTCGACTCCAGCATCGTCAAAGAGCTCTCTGAAATAGTCCATGGCTTCAATTTGGTCAGCTTCAGGTAGTTTCTTGAGATAGAGTTCTAGCTGAGTCAGGTATTCAGTTCTTGTCATGGCGGATACTCCCTTCTATGATGCCATTGATGGTGTCTGTATAGAGTGCCCATTCATCTTTTAGGGTCAAGAGCTGTTCTATACCACCATTTGTCAAGGAGTAGTATTTGCGCATGCGACCTTGGAACTCTCTAGAATAGGTTGTCAGAAAGCTATTGCCTTCCAATTTTTTGAGAATGGGATAGAGTGTGGATTCTTTGATATTAGCGATGAGCTTAATGGTTTGGCTAATCTCATAACCATAAGAATCCCCTTTTTCCAGTACGGCCAAGATGAGAAATTCAATCAAGGCAGAGGATGTTGGAAAGTACATGGGAAACCTCCTTTTCTAATGTGTAAGATTTTTATATATAATTTTTCTACACATACATTGTACATCTAAAAGAAAGCCCTGTCAAGAGAAATGTGTAAAATTTTTATATATAAAAAACTTCTAGCTAAAACTAGAAGTTTAAAGGATCTTATCCGCTCTGTCCACTGTAAAGAGGGCCACAGTCATCAGGATATCGATGAGCAAGAGGGCAGCTACAGATGGTACCCAAGAGTGGAACAGGTCAAAACTGTAACCAAAGAGGGTTGGCCCAAAGGCTGCTAGGATATAGCCTCCTGTTTGAGATAGGCCGGACAATTGGGCTGTCTTTTCAGGGGCGCTTGTCTTGAGTGAAAAGTTGACCATGAGATAAGGGAAGAGGGCGCTGGTTGCGGTTCCGATGAGGAGATGGATGGTAAGCCAGTAAATGAAATGATTGATTGGGAAAAAGAGCATGGAAATGCCGACCACACCAGCTAGTGAGACCAGAGTGAGCATGAGCTGACGGTTGCGAGTTGACAAACTGGTTGTCAGGCTTGGGATGGTCATTGAAAAAGGAATGCTAATCAGAGATAAGATAGAAGTCAGCAAGCCAGCTTCGTGACTGGATAGGCCTGCATGGATAGCCATGGTAGGTAACCAGGTCATGACGGTGTAAAAGATCAAGGATTGAAAACCTGAAAAGATAATAATTGCCCAAACCTGTTTATTACGCATGACCTTTATTTGACTTTTTTGTTTGGTTTGTGGAGCTAGTCTATGATTATAGCGGTGATTTGGGAGCCAGACCAAAAAAGTTGCTAGACAGAGTAACGTGAGGAGGAGGATAAGTCCTTTCCAAGAACTGGCTTGTGTAATGGGCACAGCTAGATAGGAAGCCAGAGCCGTTGCAATCCCCATAGAGGTTACATATAAGGTGGTCAGAAAACCAATTTTCTTTGGTTGATTGGCTTGGATAAGACTAGGAAGCAGGACATTGATGACTGCGACACTTGCCCCAACCATCAAGGTTCCTAGATAGAGCAGGGGCAGATTGATTAGTCGAATAAGTGAGCCGATGGTCAAGAAGAAGAGGCTGTAGGTGAAGAGATGCTCCAAGCCGATTTTCTGAGCCAGTCGGGTAGAAAATGGTGAAAAGAGGGTAAACATAAGGAGAGGCAGGCTGGTCAAGACACCAAGCGAACTAACTTCTACCTCTAGACCTTGCGAAATATTTCCCAAAATAATGGGTAAAACAGTAAAAGGAGTTCGCAAGGAAACACCAATCAGGATAATACCTGGAACAAAAAAGAGTGATTGCTTTTTCATATAATACCTCTTATAGCTGATTTTAATAACAGCTTATTTTAAGGCTTTTTCACTATAATGTCAAGTAAGGTTTCTGGCTTTCAAGATAAAAATGGGAAAGTCTTGAAAATTATGATAGAATGGTGGAAGGAAAAATTCAGGAGAGTAGTAGTGACTCAAAATGTTAAAAGTCTTCTCGTATCCATTGTAATCAGTGCATACAATGAAGAAAAATATCTGCCTGGTCTAATTGAAGACTTAAAAAATCAAACCTATCCTAAAGAGAATATTGAAATTCTATTTATAAATGCTATGTCCACAGATGGGACCACAGCTATCATTCAGCAATTGATAAAGGAAGATACAGAGTTTAACTCAATTAGATTGTATAACAATCCTAAGAAAAATCAAGCTAGTGGTTTTAACCTGGGAGTTAAACATTCTGTAGGGGACCTTATTTTAAAAATTGATGCTCATTCAAAAGTTACTGAGACTTTTGTAATGAACAATGTGGCTATTATTCAACAAGGTGAATTTGTCTGTGGGGGGCCTAGACCGACGATTGTCGAAGGAAAAGGAAAATGGGCAGAGACCTTGCATCTTGTTGAGGAAAATATGTTTGGCAGTAGCATTGCCAATTATCGAAATAGTGCCGAGGATAGATATGTTTCTTCTATTTTTCATGGGATGTATAAACGAGAGGTTTTCCAGAAGGTTGGTTTAGTAAATGAGCAACTTGGCCGAACTGAAGATAATGATATTCATTATAGAATTCGAGAACATGGTTATAAAATCCGCTATAGCCCAAGTATTCTATCTTATCAGTATATTCGACCAACATTCAAGAAAATGCTGCATCAAAAGTATTCAAATGGTTTGTGGATTGGCTTGACAAGTCATGTTCAGTTTAAGTGTTTATCATTATTTCACTATGTTCCTTGTTTATTTGTTTTGAGTCTTGTGTTTAGTCTAGCATTGTTACCGATCACATTCGTATTCATAACTTTACTATTAGGCGCCTATTTTTTACTTTTATCACTACTCACTTTGCTGACTTTATTAAAACATAAAAATGGATTTCTAATTGTGATGCCCTTTCTTTTATTTTCCATTCACTTTGCTTATGGCCTTGGAACGATTGTAGGTTTAATTAGAGGATTTAAATGGAAGAAAGAGTACAAGGGAACAGTAATTTATTTGGAAAAATAAGCCAAATAAATTAAAATGTGCTACAATAACAATATAGTAAAACTCTTTTAAGGAGGAGTAGATTGACATGAATAAAAAACTAACAGATTATGTGATTGATCTGGTGGAAATTTTAAATAAACAACAAAAGCAGGTTTTCTGGGGAATATTTGATATTTTCAGTATGGTGGTTTCGATCATTGTATCTTATATTTTATTTTATGGGCTGATTAATCCAGCACCTGTTGACTACATTATCTATACGAGTTTGGCCTTTCTGTTCTATCAATTGATGATTGGTTTTTGGGGGTTGAATGCTAGTATTAGTCGTTACAGCAAGATTACGGATTTCATGAAAATCTTTTTTGGTGTGACTGCCAGCAGTGTTTTGTCTTATGGAATCTGCTATGCCTTCTTGCCACTCTTCTCCATCCGTTTCATCATTCTCTTTATCTTGTTGAGTACCTTCTTGATTTTATTGCCACGGATTACTTGGCAGTTAATCTACTCTAGACGCAAAAAAGGAAGTGGCGATGGAGAACACCGTCGAACCTTCTTGATTGGTGCTGGTGATGGCGGAGCCCTCTTTATGAACAGTTACCAACACCCAACCAGTGATTTGGAACTTGTTGGTATTTTGGATAAGGATGCTAAGAAAAAGGGTCAAAAACTTGGTGGTATCCCTGTTTTAGGCTCTTATGACAATCTGCCTGAATTAGCCAAACGCCATCAAATCGAGCGAGTTATCGTTGCAATTCCGTCGCTTGACCCGTCAGAATATGAGTGTATCTTGCAGATGTGTAATAAGCTGGATGTCAAATGTTACAAGATGCCTAATGTTGAAACTGTTGTTCAAGGACTTCACCCAGCAGGTACTGGATTCCAAAAAATTGATATCATAGACCTTTTGGGCCGTCAGGAAATTCGTCTTGACGAATCGCGTCTGGGTGCAGAACTGACAGGTAAGACCATCTTAGTCACAGGAGCTGGAGGTTCAATCGGTTCTGAAATCTGTCGTCAAGTTAGTCGCTTCAATCCTGAACGCATTGTCTTGCTCGGTCATGGGGAAAACTCAATCTACCTTGTTTATCATGAATTGATTCGTAAGTTCCAAGGGATTGATTATGTACCTGTGATTGCGGACATTCAAGACTACGACCGTCTCTTGCAAGTCTTTGAGCAGTACAAACCTGCTATTGTTTATCATGCGGCAGCCCACAAGCATGTTCCTATGATGGAGCGCAATCCAAAAGAAGCCTTCAAAAACAATATCCGCGGAACTTACAATGTTGCTAAGGCTGTTGATGAAGCCAAAGTACCTAAGATGGTTATGATTTCGACAGATAAGGCGGTCAATCCACCCAATGTTATGGGAGCAACTAAGCGCGTGGCGGAGTTGATTGTCACTGGCTTTAACCAACGTAGCCAATCGACTTACTGTGCGGTTCGTTTTGGGAATGTTCTTGGTAGCCGAGGTAGTGTCATTCCAGTCTTTGAACGTCAGATTGCTGAAGGTGGGCCTGTAACGGTGACAGACTTCCGTATGACCCGTTACTTTATGACTATTCCAGAAGCTAGCCGTCTGGTTATCCATGCTGGTGCTTATGCCAAGGATGGGGAAGTCTTTATCCTTGATATGGGCAAACCAGTCAAGATTTATGACTTGGCCAAGAAAATGGTCCTTCTAAGTGGACACACCGAAAGCGAAATTCCAATCGTTGAAGTTGGAATCCGTCCAGGTGAAAAACTCTACGAAGAACTCTTGGTATCAACAGAACTTGTTGATAACCAAGTTATGGATAAGATTTTCGTTGGTAAGGTTAATGTCATGCCTCTAGAAGCCATCGATCAAAAGATTGAAGAGTTCCGCACTCTTAGTGGAGATGAGTTGAAGCAGGCTATTATCGCCTTTGCCAATCAAACAACCCACGTTGAATAAAAAAGAAAAACGCATATTATCAGGTCTTGAGCCTTGGTAATATGCGTTTTGTTATGTAGAGGCTTATACTCTTCGAAAATCTCTTCAAACCACGTCAACGTCGCCTTGCCGTAGGTATATGTTACTGACTTCGTCAGTTCTATCTGCAACCTCAAAACGGTGTTTTGAGCTGACTTCGTCAGTTCTATCTGCAACCTCAAAACGGTGTTTTGAGCTGACTTCGTCAGTTCTATCTGCAACCTCAAAACGGTGTTTTGAGCTGACTTCGTCAGTTCTATCTGCAACCTCAAAACGGTGTTTTGAGCTGACTTCGTCAGTTCTATCTACAACCTCAAAACAGTGTTTTGAGCATCCCACAGCTAGTTTCCTAGTTTGCTCTTTGATTTTCATTGAGTATTACTTCATTTTCTTCTGAAATGGAGTTGTTACCCAGTCTATGCTATTGAAAATACGCCAAAACTTCTAAGGGTTTGTGGGCGATATAATCAGGCTGATAGTTGAGCAAATCTGCTTGCTCTCCAAATCCCCAAGTGACGGCCAATTTCTGAATGCCTGTTTCTTGAGCTCCAAGCATATCAAACTTGGTATCTCCGATGATGATGGCTTGTTGAGGGACTAGTTGATGTGTCTGCAAGGCCTGGCGAATGACATCTGCCTTATGAGGTGCTTCAGAGCTGGAACCATAGATGCCATCAAAGAAATGATGGATTCCCAAGTTGTTAGTCATGTCTTGAGCGATTGGAGTATTTTTTGTCGTGGTGATGTAGAGTGGATAACTGCTTGATAACTCCTCAAGCAAGTCTACAATCTGAGGAAATAGTTGAGCTTCATAGATGCCTTTTGCCTTGTAGTAAGAACGATATATCTGCACAGCCTCAGCGATTTGTTCTTTGGGCAGGCAGGTCGCAAAACTACTTTCGAGGGGCGGTCCCATAAAACCACGAATCGTTTTGGCATCAGGGCTAGGCACCCCCAGCTCCTTAAAGGTATGGGTAAAGGCATTGTGAATTCCGATAGAACTGTCGACGAGGGTTCCATCCAGATCGAAAAAAATCGCTGTGATAGAGGTCATGGTTTCTCCTATTTGATAAACTTATTCTCCGAAAATTTCTTTTTGGAGGCGACGACCAGTAGGGGTGGTAGCGAGTCCACCTTCAGCTGTTTCACGAAAGGCAGTTGGCATGCTTGCTCCTACTTGGTACATGGCATCGATCACTTCATCCACAGGGATTTTAGATTCGATACCTGCCAAGGCCATGTCTGCTGCGATGAAAGCAAAGCTAGCTCCCATGGCATTACGTTTGACACAGGGAACTTCGACCAAACCTGCAACAGGGTCACAGATGAGGCCTAGCATATTTTTAATGACAAAGGCAATAGCTTGACTGGCCTGATAAGGTGTTCCACCTGCAGCCAGAGTCAAGGCGGCAGCACTCATAGCAGAGGCTGAACCAACTTCAGCTTGACACCCACCCTCAGCACCTGAGATGGAGGCATTGTTTGCGATGACTAGTCCAAAGGCACCAGCAGCAAAGAGGAAATCCAATTGTTGCTCGTGGCTGAGGTCTAATTTTTCAATAGCAGCAGTGAGAACGGAAGGGAGACAACCGGCACTTCCTGCGGTAGGAGTAGCGCAGACCAAGCCCATTTTAGCATTGTGTTCATTGACTGCGATGGCATTTCGGGCAGCCGAGAGAATCGTATAATCTGACAGAGTTTTTCCGTTTTCGATGTAGTGATCCAATTTGGCAGCATCTCCACCTGTCAGGCCACTACGAGATTTATTTTCATTGAGGCCAAGTTGGACAGAGGCTTTCATAACTTCCAGATTGCGTTCCATGAGAAGGAAGACTTCTTCACGTTCGCGACCGGTCAATTCAAACTCTGTTGTAATCATGAGTTCTGCGACATTTCCTTGAAAGTCCAGATCTGCTTGCTCGACCAATTCTTTGATAGAATAAAACATGCTTCCTCCTATTTAAAGAAATTGACATTGTGGAGATGAGGGATTTTTCGAATTTCTTCGATAGCCTCATCACAGTTGCGACTGTCAACTTCGATAATCATAATGGCTTTTTCACCAGCTTTTTCACGAGTAACATTCATCTGGGCGATATTGATACCATAGCGGGAAAGCGCCTCTGTAACAAGGGCAATCATACCTGGAATATCTTGATGAACGATGATGATAGTCGGTGTATTCATATTGAGAGAGACGGCAAAACCATTGAGTTCGGTTACCTGAATATTTCCTCCACCGATAGAAATACCAGTCACGCTGATGGTCTTGTGGGCATTTTTAACAGTAATTTTAGTGGTGTTAGGGTGAGGGGCATTGCTGTCTTTCTGAATGGTCCAGACAATCTTGATACCACGCTTGTGGGCAATTTCCAGACTATTTGGAATTTCAGGATCATCTGTATCCATTCCTAAAATACCTGCAACAAGGGCTAGGTCTGTTCCGTGACCACGATAGGTCTTGGCAAATGAGTTAAAAAGTTGGAATTCAACTTCTGTCGGAGTATCATCAAAAATGGAAGAGACAATCTTCCCAATACGAACAGCACCAGCGGTATGGCTACTAGATGGGCCAATCATAACTGGTCCGATGATATCAAAGACAGATTGAAAACGAAGTGATTTCATCAGTTTCCCCTTATAAAAATTCTTATCTCTATTATATCAAAGAATGAGGGGCTTGGCTTTAATTGTGGATGAAAACCTTTCTAATACCTTAAATAGCATAAAAATAGTATCTTTTATGACAAAAAACACATTATTTAGGGAAATAAAAAATAATTTTGTAATATTTCTACATAAAAGTGTTAAGAAATAGTAATATTTAAAAGGTATGATAGAACTATAGAAAGAAGGAGAATTTTCAAATATGAAATCAACAACTAAAAAGATTAAAACAACTCTTGCAGGAGTAGCTGCCTTGTTTGCAGTATTTGCTCCATCATTTGTATCTGCTCAAGAATCATCAACTTACACTGTTAAAGAAGGTGATACACTTTCAGAAATCGCTGAAACTCACAACACAACTGTTGAGAAATTGGCAGAAAACAACCACATCGACAACATTCATTTGATTTATGTTGGTCAAGAGTTGGTTATCGATGGTCCTGTAGCGCCAGCAGTACCAGCTTCAACGACCTATGAAGCTCCAGCAGCCCAAGATGAGGCTGTTTCAGCTCCAGTGGCAGAAACTACAGAGGTAGAGGAAGAAACTCCAGTAGTAAGTGAAACAGTAGCAGAAGAAACAGTTGCTTCAACTGTAAGCGGATCTGAAGCAGAAGCCAAAGAATGGATTGCTCAAAAAGAATCAGGTGGTAGCTACACAGCTACAAACGGACGTTATATCGGACGTTACCAATTGACCGATTCATACTTGAACGGTGACTACTCAGCTGAAAACCAAGAACGTGTAGCAGATGCCTATGTAGCAGGACGTTACGGTTCATGGACTGCTGCTAAAAACTTCTGGCTTAACAACGGCTGGTATTAAGAAATAACGAACAGAATAATATGAAAAGGTCGAGGAAATCCCTCGACTTTTTATATTTCCTTCGGTTGAGAATAGATCTCTACTTCTTTTTTGAGATGAGACAGCATAGAAGTTTCCTCGGTCAGCTCTAGAAGTGAGAAACCTTTTTGGATAAGTCTAGCGTCATCCCTACAAATCCCGATACGGACATAGCAGATAGCAAGTCTATCGTAGTGCTTCTTTTTCTTGGCATCCTCTAGTAAAGTATAGCAGATTTGTTGACACATGTTTTTGTCTTGATGGTATAAGTAAATGGTGGACAGATTGAGTAGGATTGCCATTCGTAAGTCATATAAATGTTGGTAGTTTTTATAGACTTCCAAGCGTTGCAAGATTTTTCCAGTGATGAGATGGAGGTGTTCAATGGGAAAGCTGAAAAGAATGGTATTGAGGATTTTTAGGTCATTTTCATACCATGTATCTTGTTTTTCAATTTTTTCCCAAAGCTTTTTGATAGTCTGTTTTACTTGGTCTGACAGTTGCTCTGTACCATGTTGACGGATATGAATGACAACTTCCAGCATATCCCTGATCTCTTCTATAGAGAGGTCATGATGGGTCTTGAGATAGTTTTGGCATTTTTGAAATAGTTTTTCGAGTTCACTAGTCCCTAGGATTGAGCTCATATTGAGATAGGTTTGCATGATTTCTGTTCGTTGGCTTGGTTGATAGAGATGGCAGATATAGTCAAACTCTTCAAAACTCATATTGATTTGCTGGAGAAGAAACTCCATATTTTCATATTTGGGAGTTGCTTTACCGCCTTCAATCTTTGATAGGCTGGTTCTTGAGAGGACATTTCCACAGACCTCTTCTTGGGTCAAGCCTTTTGACTCGCGTATTTCTTTATAGACCTTTCCGAAATCATAACGCATAATTTTCTCCTTTTCGTGAAAAAAGTTAACAAATAATAAAATCTAGTTAAAAATATTGTATCATAGTAACAGGAATAGTAAAAAAGAAAACTAAAATAATGTGTGAAAAAAGTTAACTAATTTTAAAATAGAATAAAGAAGAGGTATACTATAGATACAAAATATGGATAGGAGGGAAAAAGTATGAATAAAAAAGTTTTTCGCTTTTTAGTTGTTCTTGCTTTCTTATTTAGCATTGCTACGGTTTTCCCATGGAAATGGCCGATATAATGCGCTAGTTGCAAAAATGAAAGGAAGATGAGTCCAATGGATTATTTAGTAATTACATAAGATTTTCTGTGAATGTTAATTTCGTTTTAAGGTAGTTATTCTATAAATTTGAATTCATTATAATTTTGATTTTTAGTTTATCATATTTGGTTTCACAGGAAGTATATCATATCCCAAATTAAAGAAAACAACACAATACAACATGTTTTTCATTTTGTATTGTGTCGTAAGTGGAGCGAAAGGATTGGATTGTAATAATGAAAAAACTAGATACTAAAACAAAGTTATTTGCAAGTATATGTGCTACGTTAATGATTGGTGCAATGGCTGTCTCTGCTAGAGAAATTTCGGACTACGATATGATTATGCCGAGATTCGGAGGTCGTACAGTGACTGACTCATTATATAAAACAAATCAATCAAGAGGAGTAAATAATAATACATCAATCGGTGGTGGTTATACAATGCACTGTGCTATTTTTAGAGGTGACGCTCAAATGACACGTACATATTCTTCAGGCAGTGGAGATAGGATTTATTTGAATTATAATAGTCCATCAGATGCAGAAGGATCTAATCTTAGATTGGGTGGATGGACAGGGTTCGCAACATATGTTAAAGTTCAAACCAGCGGTTCGTGGAGTCCTGATGAGTATTAAGAGCTAGAATATAGGTTTGTATATTTGGGGGTGAGCATGTTCGCTCATCCCATTTGTTTTATAGGAGAGAAGTATGGATTACAAGGTCAGTATATTTTTAAAAGGGATGAAAAATAAGCAATTCTTTTTAGCAATATTAATTATTTTAACTTCTATGATATTTTCTGTAAGTGCATTTATTGAAGAGGGGATGGAGTATTTTTTTAATCATGATTATATTGTGGTATTTTTACAAGGTTATAATGGTGATAGGTCGTTGTTAATAGTTTTGGCACCTCTTATTGCAACAATTCCTTTTGCGTCACAGCATATCGAAAATAGAAAAAGTGGAATAATGAAATATATTATATCAAGGATGGGATATAAACAGTATTTTAATTCTATTTTTATAATCAATGGATTCATATCATTTACAACATTTATTTTTGGAATGTTATTATTCTTGATAATGTCAATTTTATTTTTTAATAGAAGTATAAATATGGATGCTTATTATGCAATAACAAAAGTTTCTATTTATGAATCAGCAGTGAGGACATCCCCGTTATTTTATGTAGTAATAATCATTTTACATTGTTCCTTTGTTGGCGTTGCATATAGTAGTGTTGGATTGGCGATGTCATATTTTATTAAGAGCAAATTTGTTGCATGGTTATCCCCATTTATTTTAACGACAATAGGATCATTGTTTGCTATGTTTTTAGGTCTTACTAAAATTGAACCAATGGCAATTTTTGATGTTTCAAGAGTAAAAGGAATAAGCATAATATTTGTTTTTGTATATTTGATACTTGTAGTAGTAATATCATATTGGATGTCGTATAAAAAATTTAAAAGGGATATAGAAACTGATGAAGAAATTTAAAGAATTAAAAAATAAAGAAGATTTTTATATAGGTTTTATATATTTATTAGTGGCTTTTGCTATATTAGCAAATTTTAGTCAGCTGATAGTATTGAAATATAAATTTGGGAATTTTCATTTTGGTGAGCTGATTCTTATCATGTTTAATGATTCCTATACTGGATATTTCACATTTCCGTTTTTATTAGCTTTCATAATGATGCTACAAAGCCCAGTTGAACAAAATATATTTTTTGTACTAAGTAGGTATTCAAGTAGAAATGATTTTTATAGAAATAAGCATTTCAAAATTTTGAAAAGTGTGATTTATTATGTGGTTAGTATTTGTATATTTTCCACTATAGTAGGAATAGGAGATTCTAACTTTGGCATCGGCATTTCAACAGCCACAAAAAAATTTTCAGAAACGTATTTATTTGGAAATTTTGAAACGAATATCGTAATTTATGAGATAGGGAAGATAATAATTTTACAAGGATTGTTGCTATATTTCTTTTCCCTGCTCCATGCACTTTTAACACAGTTTAGAATATCACAATCGTTAGTATTTGTTATCTATACGGGCACTTTGATTGTAATGGCGGGTTCAACATTGGGCTTGTTAGGAGAACATCTGAGACCATTTTCATTGTTTTCTATTTCCGGTTCAGTATATGGTTACGGTATAAATTTCATTGGTAGATGTGGGATATTGGTATTTGTTGATGCAATGTTAGTTCTATTAAATTTTAAAATATTTGAAAATAAAGATATTACATTACCTAAAGGAAGTAAGCAGTATCAAGATGAGTAAGGAGTTGAAACGTATGGATTGTATAAAAGTAGATCATCTTTCAAAAACATTTGGGAAAAAGTGTGTTATAGATGATGTTAGTTATGTTTTTGAATCAGGTAAAATATATGGAATTATAGGAACCAATGGATGCGGGAAAAGTGTATTATTTAAAATGATTTCAGGACTAATGAAACCTACTACGGGTAAGATTACAGTTGGAAGTGTAATTGTTGGTGAAAATGGCTCTATGCCACTTGATGTAGGCTTACTTATTGAACATCCAGGATTTTTGTCTAGTCTAACTGCATTAGAGAATTTAGAGCAATTAGCTACAATCAAAAATAAAATTACTAAGAAAGAGATTGAGGAAGTATTGAATAAGGTAGATTTATATCAGGATAAAGATGTAAGAGTAAAAAATTATTCATTAGGTATGTTACAAAGGTTAGGGATTGCCCAAGCATTGATGGAAAATCCTAAGATTTTACTCCTAGATGAACCATTTAATAGTATGGACTATGAAGGTGTAGAAGAACTTAGAAAAATAATTAAGAGTTATGCTCGAAAGAATCATATTACTATGTTGGTCACATCTCACAATAAAGAGGATATTGAAGTATTATCTGATATTGTTCTTGAATTGAAAAATGGTAAATTAGTTGAGATATCTAACTTTTAGTAATGGTAGGTGGCTAACTTTATTATAGACCTTCCCGAAATCATAACGCATGATGTACTCCTTTTTGTGAAAAAAGTTAACAAATAATAAAATCTTAGCAAAAATATTGTATAATAGTAATATAGAAAGTAAGGGAGAAAACTAAAATAAGTTTAAGTAGTACTATGATGTAGCTAGAAAAGAAAGAATTCTAGCTTGATACAATATTACCAGTCTTATTTAAAGTTGTTATGGAACTATTTTCAAAATAGATAGGCCTCTTCTTTAGGCAGAAGCGTGAATCAGGAGGTTAAGTGATGAACTACAATTTAAAATATCTTTTATCAGGAATATTTGTCCTAGCCTTTATAGGTTTCCTAGTCTGGATGCGTTATTTTAATCAGAAGAAGGAAGAAGAGCATTCGGATGTGTCTTTTGAAGCGAGGTTAGATAGTGAGGTCAAGGACTTATATAAACAACTAGGATTGGGTGAGGAGCCTCATTATTTCTTAGCGTATCGCTACCTACATCCTTGGTTTGATTTGGCGATTTTACCACCAACAGTTGAAATTTTCTTAACTAAAATAGCGCTGGTGATGGTAACTCCAGATGAACTACTGATAAGAAATCTTGGGAATGGGATGACTTTCACAAGTGAGCATCATCGTGATTTGCGGCAAGGACTTATCCGCATTCCAAAATCAGAGATGAAAGAATTTGAGATTCGTAACTGGAAAAAATTTTTTGTATTTGGCGATTTTTTGACAATTAAAACAAGCCAACATAGCTATTATTTACAGGTTAGAGATGATGGACTTCAAAAAGGAAGTCTTTCTACCAAACATTTCTCAGACTTGAAACGACAAGATTTTCTAGGATTATTAACAGATAAAAGAACATTCTGATCGACAATTGCCCTAGTTGTTTATTGTAAACTTTACAAATTTGGCTTGTAATTTTTTTATAAAATTCACTTCAATTACTTGACAGTTATTATATTTTCGCTTATAATAATATAGATAAAAGGATGGGATAGGAGTTTAAAAATTTGAAAACGCTATCCATGTTGTTTATTGGGCTGATTCTTGAGTAATAGTTAGAGTGTGCTTAATACTACTCTGGTTGTTCAAAGACCTGATACAGAAGAGAACTATTCTCCTAGTTAAGAGTAAGTTCGTTGTTTAAAAATGAAATGAGATAGTGAGAAAATTAGTTAAAATTGGTGTTGCATCTTTAATGGTATGTAGTATACTTGCTTCTACAAGTGTTTTGGCAGTATGGGTTGATGGTGGTCAATGGAACTATGGAGTAGGATGGTCAGGAAATTTTGGTTATTCTGATTATTTACATTCTACTCGCTCTCATACAGCAACTGTTAAAGATGGAAATAAATTCTCTAAGGATCGTGCAGAAGCTGAGGCATGGGCTCGGGCTTCAATCTTCAAATTCCCACCAACGGGAATGGAATATTTCTATGGATTTTAATTAAAATTCTCCCTCCCCTTTTGGAGAGGGAGTTTCTTTACGGGAGGTATCTCTATGAAAAAAATCAGTCATCTTTGTATGCTCCTGCTCTTACTGTGTACTACGTTTTTTGTCCTGAATGTAAATGTTACACGAGAAATAGTGCGGATTCAGGAGATGGGCAAAACAACTTATTCATTTGACTTGTACTTGAAAGATGTCACTAAACCGACAGAAACGATTCTCCAATTTTTTGAAGAGGTTGCAAATCAAGACAAGGTCTCTATTATCAAAGTAGATAATGGCGATGAAGCCGTCAAGGCTGGTGTTTTTAATAAGGAAACCTTCCCCTATCAGGAGTTCAGTCTGACTTCTCTTGATTTTTCAAAGAATGAGAAGGGGGTCTACAGCAACCAGGATCTTCCCAATAATCTAGGAACCATTCCCACCTTTTTAAAGGTGAAACTCATTCGACTCCAGACCTTCCAATCCTATATTGAGGATAAATCCCATACTGTAAATGGGCGCTACATGATTACCTCCAGCAAAGAGATAGATCGCGATACCATTCTACAAAAGTGGAGTGATTTTTTCCAGATAGATAAGACGATTTTATTAGAACCCACTTACCGAAGTCAGGTTGGAGTGCTAAATCAAGATTTGTTACTATCTATCATTATCTTTATCTTGGCAATCTTGCTTGTGATTTTAATGACAGTTTATCAGCCGATGATGGAGATGAAACGAGTGGGGGTTCAAAAGTTACTTGGTTTTCAAAGCAGGGCGATTTTAGCTGGTTTTGTAAAGACTAATTTTTATCTTCTCTTGGGTGGAAGTCTTGTCATTGACTTGGGACTATTTTTAGTGCTGGACTACAGGCCAAAACTTTTGTTTCCAAGTTTACTCTTATCCCAATTTCTGCTTTTACAGTTGTATTTGTTCATCAGTTGGCTGACCTACCTGATGATTCAGAAAATGACAGTCAGTTCCATGTTGAAAGGTTTTTCATCTTTCAAATTTGGTCTTATCTTCAATTATGTGATGAAAATAGGGACAACTATTTTACTGACGGCCTTACTGATTGGGGTGGGCAGAAGTTTAGAACAAGAAAACAAAGAACTTGCTTATCAGCAACAGTGGGTAAGTCAAGGTAATTACCTGACCTTAGAAACCTTCAAACTCAATGATAATCTGTGGCAAGAAGAGCTAGCAGGGTCAGGGAAATCTACAGATTATTTCTATCGATTTTATCAGGATTTGGTAGAAAAAACGCAGGCGGGCTATGTGCAGAGTAGCAGTCTTCCTGTAAAAAATTTTGTCCAATCAGAACAGATTCAGCAATATCAGTTAACAGATACGGTGGATGTTTACTATGCCAATCGCAATTTTCTAAAGAGCAAGGGATTCAAGCTACCAGATACCGGCACTAAAAAGGTGATTTTGTTGCCAGCTAGTGACAAAGGACAAGAAGATAAAAATCAGCTCTTGGGGAAGTTAATTGCCTTTCATTCGATGAAGTATGAAGAGCAGCAAAAACGAACGATAGAGGAGATGGATGTCGAGATTGCCTATTATGAAGGAGATTGGTCATTTTTCCCATATAGTGATAAGCGAAAGGAAAATCTCTCCAATCCAATTATTAGCTTGGTCAATGATTCTGATATGATGTGGGATGAGAAAGCCTCCCTGTCAACAACTGGCTTAAATAATCCGATTAAAATTGAAAATACGGTTCAACATCAAAAAGAGATTACAGAGTTAGTTGAGAAATTGTCAGATGGAAATTATTTAAAATTTTCATCTATTCAAGCCATTCAACAAGAGAAAGTGGATTCTTATCGAGATGCTGTTCGGAATTTTAACCTACTCTTTGCTTTGTTTGGTCTCCTTAGCATGATGATTTCCTACTTCTTACTAGTAACAACTTTCTTATTGAAGCGCAGGGATATCATTACCAAGAAGTTTATGGGGTGGAAACTGGTCGATCGCTACCGTCCTCTCCTCGTTCTGCTCTTGCTGGGCTATAGTCTGCCTCTTCTAGTCTTGATTTTCTTTGCCCATGCGTTCTTGCCATTTCTGCTGTTTGCAGGCTTTACATGTCTGGATATACTATTTGTGCTAGTTTTGGCTTCTAGGATGGAGAAAAGAAGTCTAGTAGAGTTATTGAAAGGGGGTATCTTATGATTGAGTTGGAAAATATTACCAAAATCATTGGGGGAAAAGTGATTTTGGATCACTTGTCTCTCAGGATTGATCAGGGGGATTTGGTAGCCATTGTTGGCAAGAGTGGTAGTGGTAAGTCAACCTTGTTAAATTTATTAGGTTTGATAGACGGTGAATATAGCGGACGGTATGAGATTTTTGGTCAGACAAATTTAGCGGTCAATTCTGCTAAGTCGCAAACAATAATCCGTGAACATATCTCTTATCTATTTCAAAATTTTGCCCTGATTGATGATGAAACGGTCGAGTACAATCTCATGCTGGCGCTGAAATATGTGAAATTGACCAAGAAAGACAAGCTCAAAAAGGTGGAAGAGATTTTAGAGAGAGTAGGTTTGTCAGCTACTTTGCACCAAAAGGTCTCCGAGTTGTCTGGTGGCGAACAACAACGAATTGCAGTTGCTAGAGCCATCTTAAAACCCAGCCAGCTGATTTTAGCCGATGAACCAACAGGTTCTCTGGACCCTGAAAATAGAGATTTGGTCTTGAAGTTTCTCCTAGAGATGAATCGAGAGGGGAAAACAGTCATTATTGTGACCCACGATGCTTATGTAGCCCAACAATGTCATCGTATCATTGAATTGGGCGAGGGAAAATGAGTTCATTCAGCTTCATTTGACTGACTGAATACTCATGTTTTTCAGAGAGAAATAGCATAAATACGCCTAGGAATGACATTTTTATGTAATTTTCCTAGGTTTTTCTGTTTTAAATTGAAAAAAATTACAATTTAGGCTTGACAAAGGATGAAGATAGGTGTATTATTTATACAAACAAAAGGAATAAACATAAAGGAGGCTTTGTTATGAATAAGATGAAGAAGGTGTTGATGACGATGTTTGGTTTAGTGATGCTCCCCCTACTATTTGCTTGTAGTAACAATCAATCGGCTGGAATTGAAGCCATCAAGTCCAAAGGAAAATTGGTTGTAGCCCTCAATCCAGATTTTGCTCCATTTGAATACCAAAAAGTAGTTGATGGGAAAAATCAGATTGTGGGTTCAGATATCGAATTAGCCAAGGCTATCGCAACAGAACTAGGTGTCGAATTGGAACTATCTCCTATGAGTTTTGACAATGTACTGGCTAGTGTTCAATCAGGTAAAGCTGACCTTGCCATATCTGGTGTTTCTAAGACAGATGAGCGGAGCAAGGTGTTCGATTTTTCAATTCCCTACTATACTGCAAAAAATAAACTCATTGTCAAAAAATCTGACTTGGCCACTTATCAGTCTGTAAACGACTTGGCGCAGAAAAAGGTCGGAGCACAGAAAGGTTCGATTCAAGAGACGATGGCGAAAGATTTGCTACAAAATTCATCCCTCGTATCTCTGCCTAAAAATGGGAATTTAATCACAGATTTAAAATCAGGGCAAGTGGATGCCGTCATCTTTGAAGAACCAGTTGCCAAGGGATTTGTGGAAAATAATCCTGATTTAGCAATCGCAGACCTCAATTTTGAAAAAGAGCAAGATGATTCCTACGCGGTCGCCATGAAAAAAGATAGCAAGGAATTAAAAGAGGCAGTCGATAAAACCATTCAAAAGTTGAAGGAGTCTGGAGAATTAGACAAACTCATTGAGGATGCCTTTAAAGCGTCCATTGAAAAATAGAAAGAAGGAAAAGAATATGAGTAAAGAAAAAGTAATTTTGGCCTATTCTGGCGGTTTAGACACATCAGTTGCTATTACCTGGTTAAAGAAAGATTATGATGTTGTTGCAGTCTGTATGGATGTGGGTGAAGGGAAAGACTTAGATTTCATCCATGATAAGGCTCTTAAGGTTGGGGCAGTAGAATCTTATGTCATTGATGTTAAGGACGAATTTGCTACAGATTATGTGCTAGTGGCTCTTCAGTCACATGCCTACTATGAACAAAAGTACCCCTTAGTATCTGCCTTGAGCCGCCCTCTTATTTCTAAAAAATTGGTTGAAATCGCGCATCAGACAGGAGCGACTACAATTGCTCATGGTTGTACAGGTAAGGGGAATGACCAAGTACGTTTTGAAGTATCGATTGCAGCCTTGGATCCCAATTTAAAAGTGATTGCGCCAGTTCGTGAATGGAAATGGTCTCGGGAGGAAGAAATTCATTATGCCAAGGAAAATGGGGTGCCTGTTCCTGCTGACCTTGACAATCCCTACTCTGTCGACCAAAATCTTTGGGGACGTGCCAATGAGTGTGGTATTTTGGAAAATCCATGGAATCAGGCTCCAGAAGAAGCCTTTGGTATCACAACTTCTCCAGAGCAAGCTCCAGATACGCCAGAGTACATTGATATTGAGTTTAGTGAAGGCGTTCCAGTTTCCCTTAATGGAGAAGGGTTAAAATTGGCAGATTTGATTCAAAAACTCAATGAAATAGCTGGGAAACATGGGGTCGGACGGATTGATCACGTGGAAAATCGTTTGGTTGGGATTAAATCAAGAGAAATCTATGAGTGCCCAGGGGCAGTGACCCTGCTGACAGCTCATAAGGAAATTGAGGACTTGACGCTTGTGAGAGAAGTAGCTCATTTTAAACCAATTATAGAAAATGAATTATCAAATCTCATTTATAATGCTTTGTGGTTTAGTCCGGCTACGCAAGCCTTGATTGCTTATATTAAAGAAACTCAAAAAGTTGTCAATGGGACTGCAAAAGTTAAACTCTATAAGGGGAGCGCTCAGGTCGTGGCTCGGAAATCACCAAATTCTCTTTACGATGAAAATTTGGCGACGTATACCAGTGCAGATACCTTTGACCAAGATGCGGCTGTTGGCTTTATTAAGTTGTGGGGACTTCCAACCAAGGTTTATTCTGAGGTTCAAAAAAGCGCCAAATAGGGCGATTGGATAGAGAGGTGGATGTGATATGACTAAGAATACAAAATTATGGGGTGGTCGCTTTGAAGGTACTGTCGAAGACTGGGTAGAGCGCTTTGGTGCGAGTATATCTTTTGACCAGAAATTAGCAAAATTTGATGTGATTGGTTCCTTAGCCCACGTTCAGATGTTGGGTCAGACGGGCATTTTGAGTTTGAATGAGTCAGAAAAGATTCAAGAAGGCTTGAAAGAGCTTTTAGAAGAGCTAGAGGCAGGCCAACTTGACTTTGATATCGGAAACGAAGATATTCATATGAATATGGAAGTGTTACTGACAGAAAAAATTGGTCCCCTTGCAGGGAAGCTACATACAGCTCGTTCTCGAAATGACCAAGTTGCGACAGATATGCACTTGTATCTCAAGGAGCAACTAGGTCATGTCCTAGATAAACTGGCTCATCTCAAGGGTGTTTTATTAGACTTGGCGGAAAATCATGTGGAGACGATTATGCCGGGCTATACCCATCTGCAACATGCCCAGCCTATTAGTTTTGCCCATCATCTGATGGCTTACTACAATATGTTTCAAAGAGACAGTGAACGTTTTGGATTTAACCAGAAGCATACAGATCTATGCCCTCTAGGTGCGGCAGCTTTGGCAGGGACGACTTTCCCCATTGATCGCCAATTGTCTAGCGATTTGCTGGAGTTTAAGCAACCTTATACAAATTCTTTGGATGCTGTTAGTGACCGCGATTTTATCTTAGAATTTCTATCAAATGCCAGCATACTCATGATGCATATGAGCCGTTTTTGCGAAGAAATGATCAATTGGTGTAGCTTTGAGTACCAATTCATTACCTTGTCAGATACGTTTACAACAGGTTCCTCTATTATGCCCCAAAAGAAAAATCCAGATATGGCTGAGTTGATTCGAGGAAAGACTGGTCGAGTTTATGGGAATCTGTTTGGACTATTGACAGTCATGAAGTCCTTGCCTTTAGCTTATAATAAGGATTTGCAAGAGGATAAGGAAGGAATGTTTGACACGGTCGAAACGATTTTAAATTCCCTTGATGTATTGGCAGGTATGTTATCTAGCTTACAGGTAAATAAGGAAAAAATGCAAGAGTCTACAGAGAAGGACTTTTCAAATGCGACTGAGTTGGCAGATTATTTGGCAGGGAAAGGTTTGCCATTTAGAGAAGCTCATGAGGTTGTGGGAAGATTAGTGTTAGACTCTATCAAGTCTGCTAAAAATATTCAAGATTGGAGTCTGGAGGAATTGCAAACCTATCATTCCCTCATTGCTGAGGATATCTATGTCTACTTGCAACCTAAAACTGCTGTTCAAAGACGAAATTCCTTGGGAGGTACAGGGTTTGACCAAGTGAAATACCAAATTGCAGTCGCTAAGAAAGCGAATGAAGCTAAAAAGTGCTAGATTGATAGGTTCAGAATAAGAGGTTGGTCGATTGACAGCCTCTTTCTTGTCGTTAAAAAAGTGAGATATATTGACTTTTGAAAAAAATGTCATAATTGAGTTGGGATAAACGTAAAAGTCATACTTTCTCGTTAAATCGTTCGGCGATTCATGGTGACATGGACACGTAGTAGTAAGCAAACTATGTGGCTTGGCAGAGCTAAAAACTTCGGGATTAACAATGGCTGGTATTAAGAACTAACGAACAAATAATATGTAAAGAGTCGAGGAAATCCCTCGGCTTTTTTATCTTTCCTTCGCTTGGTAATAGATCTCTACTTCTTTTTCGAGATGAGACAGTATAGAAGTTTCCTCGGTTAGCTCCAGAAGGGAGAACCCTTTTTGGATAAGTTTAGCATTATCTGTACAAATCCCAATACGGACATAGCAGATAGCCAGCCTATCGTAGCTTTTCTTATTCTTGGCGTCCTCTAGTAAAGTGTAGCAGATTTGCTTACACATGTTTTTATCTTGAGTGTATAGATAGAGTGTGGAAAGGTTTAATAGAATTGTCATTCGCAAGTCATATAAATGTTGATAGTTTTTATAGACTTCTAGGCGTTGCAATATTTTTCCAGTGATGAGATGGAGGTATTCAATGGGAAAACTGAAAAGAATGGTATTGAGGATTTTTAGGTCACTCTCATACCATGTATCTTGTTTTTCAATTTTTCTCCAAAGTTTTTTGACAACCTGTTCTGCGTGATCTGATAGTTCACCTGCCCCGTGTTGACGGATATAAATGACAACTTCAAGCATATCTCTGATTTCTTCTATAGGGAGATCGTGGTGGGTCTTGAGGTAGTCTTGGAATTTTTGAAATAAATTGACAAGATCGCTGGTCCCGATAATGGAACGCATATTGAGATAGGTTTGCATAATCTCTGTGCGTTGACTTGGTTGATAAAGTTGACAGATATATTCAAACTCTTCAAAACTCATATTGATTTGACGGAGAAGAAATTCCATATTTTCATATTTTGGGGTTGTCTTGCCACTTTCGATTTTTGATAAGCTGGTTCTTGAGAGAACACCCCCACAGACCTCTTCTTGGGTCAGCCCCTTTGACTCACGTATTTCTTTATAGACCTTTCCGAAATCATAACGCATGATTTTCTCCTTTCTGTGAAAAAAGTTAACAAATAATAAAATCCTATTAAAAATATTGTATCATAATAACAGGAATAGTAAAAAAGAAAACTAAAATAATGTGTGAAAAAAGTTAACGTAATTTTAAAATAGAGTAAAGAAGAGGTATACTATAGATATAAAATAAAGATAGGAGGAAAAAGTATGAATAAAAAAGTTTTTCGCTTTTTAGTTGTTCTTGCTTTCTTATTCAGCATTGCTACGGTTTTCCCATGGAAATGGCCGATGTGATGAGTTCGTTTTTAATAAAGAAGGAAGGTGAGTCCAATGGATAATTTAGTGATTGCATAAGATTTTCTGTGAATGTTAATTTTGTTTTAAAGTAGTTATTCGATAAATTTGAATTAATTATAATTTTGATTTTTAGTTTATTACATTATTTCATAGAAGTTTTAATAAATAATAATATTAAAATATGTGTATTGTAAATGGGATAATAAAGACGATATTAGTTATAGTAGATTAACTCTATAAAGTAAATTACCATAAATAACTGAAATCAATCGTTTTCAATATTCGATTTGAATAATACTTGTTTCTTGTTTTGATACACAATATAAACTTAGCGTTGCTTATTTTGTTAGATTTTTTAAGAATTATGGAGAATAACATGAAAAAATTAATAACATCATCTATAGTAGCATTATCATTATTTGGAGCAGTGGCTCCAACACTTGCTAATGCATCTACGATTTCTAATATAAGTAGTTCAGATAAGGTGGATGAATTTACTTCCGCAGATATAAATATAATTACAAATTACGGACAGTATTCATATGATAAAAAATTGACAGAAGTTGCTTTGAAATTAGAAAATTATTTTTCGAAAAATGAATATGGAGATCCAGTTTTATACGCAACTAAAGAACAGTTAATGGAAGACTTAGAGATTACTGAGCAGGAAGCTGAAGATATATTATCTATTGCAGAATTAGATGTGAGAAAAACTCAATTTAGAGGATTTGTCGGTTTGTATATTAATCTTGGTCCTAAAATTAGAAGTATGAATGGATGGGCTGCTGCGGCTTTTGCAGGTGGCTATTTTGGTTGGTATGCTAAGGAATTAGCAGCGGCAGGACCGTGGGGAGCTGGTGTTGCTGCGCTTGTAACAGCTTCTGCTGCAGCATTAGCTAAATGGGGTGTTGAAAATGGTGTAACTGTCTTGCATCTAGGAGATCACATACCTGGCATTAGTTTGTCTTATAACGTGTATATCCCATAATATGACTCATTTAAAATTTTATATCAAATCTGTTCTTAGTTCATTGGTATTTTTTATCCTTTTAATTTTTTTTATTAAAAATATATATTATCCTGCTTTAAAGATAACTATTGAAGTTATTCTGACATTTTCGATAGGTAGTCTTTGTTATTCTATTTTTTGTAAAACAAATCATGCTGCTTTTCTGCCAATCTCGGTTGTTTTATTTCTGCTGACTCTCTATTTGCTGGGAGGATAGTGTTTTAGTAGGAACTTTGTCAGTTTGCATTTTTCTCTTGTGGGAATGCTACCATTGAAATCTTAGTAGCATTAAGTGGAGTAAATTTGCTGTCAAGATTTTTCAAAAAAAAGAGAAGTAAATAGATTTGTTAGTGGATTGTTAAGACGAAAGGTAAAATTGGGATATTTAAAATGAAACATTTTTTTGCTGGATATAATAAAATAAATCTAATAAATTCTATTATTATAGCTCTTGGTATGATATTGACATTAATTTTGGTATTATCAAGAGTGTATAGAAAATATTTTTATAGAGACGATGATGACTAAAGTTGTTATCAATAAAGCAGGTTTTGCAACTTCTGCTATTAACAGATTTGCAACTTGGATGTCAATTGGTGATGCAATCACAACAATTTGGGCAAATAATGATATTCATCGCAGAGATCTAAACTTAAACGACTTAAGGTGATTGTAAAATGGGTATGAAAATTGAAAAAATTTTTGTTATTGTATTTTTGGCATTTCTACTAATTTCCTCTGTAACTTTTTTAGCATATGATCATGTTGATGAGGAACTAAAGAAATTAATCATTATGATTAATTTAATATTTTTGATTTTAACCATAGCAATGATAGTTTATGCAAAATTAAAAAAAGATAAGGGTGATGTAAAATTATGATGCGTAAACTAATTGTTTTCTTACTAATGCTTCCTTTTTTAGGCTTGTGGTTAGAGTTGCATGTCTTAGTGAATAACTTGCCATTGAATTTAGAAATTCCCCTTGATTTTGTTATCAGTATGGGTCTTACTTTCTGTAGCTTGATTTTCTCAAAAATAGTTTTAGACCTAGTATATGCATTGAAAGATGTATACAAGAAAGAAGGTCTTATTACAATTTTTCCTTTTATTTTTACAGGAAAGAAGAAAGTAAATGTGCGATTCTCACCCTATTTTTCATTCCACCGTAAAAGTTTGTCTGCTGATGATTTAAAATCGAGGATTATATGGAGTTTTATTCTTGAAATAGCTATTATTCTAGTATTTATTTTAAAAATTCCTTCTGCCCTCATCGTGCTTACTACAATATTTTTTTGGAATATAATGGATATCAACCATATCGTTTTTAATAAGACGGAATTTCTTTTCAATCAAAATAAATGGCAAAAAGAAGATTCGTTTGACAGGGATTTGAGCAATACTTTAAAGGATAAAATACAAAAATCAGAGCTAAATTATTCTGACTTAATGTGTATTCTGCTGTATGATGCGATTAACCAATCTACCTTTTTAACGGATAGCGAGATCTTTGAGGATATTTTGAAAAAAATCGAAGATTCTCAGAACACCCTTCTGTGTACAGGTCTTGCCGAGTTACTGCTGTATGAGATTTCTATTAGTAACAATAATAACTGGCAAGAAAAGATTGATAAAATTAGAATACGGCTCATCAGAATCAATCAACTAGATTTTTTCTATTATACAAGTTGGTTAAGAAATAATTTTAATTTCTGTATGAATAGAGAGTATGATAAGATAAAATCACGAAGGATATTGATTAGTAATAAGAAGATAATCTAGATTCATACTGTTCGTACAACAAATGAAATAATTTCAACTAATTAGGTTTGCAAATCTGTTCATCTATAGAATATGATTAGGCAAAAAAGTATCTTATCTAGGTAACTAAGTGCTATAAACAAAGTCGATGCTCACTTGTTAGGAAACTATCCTAACCATGCTTAATAAAAAAGGAGAAAACAAATGGAACTCGTATTGCCAAATAATTATGTTGATCTTGAACAAGAAGAGATGATGTATCTTGATGGCGGAGAACCAATGTCAATTTCGGCCATTGTTGCCTTGGCTATCACAATTGGTGGCGCATCGTATAGCACAGGATATGTGTTAGGAGAAAGAGTCTACTATTCAGGATATAAAAACTCTGATTATCAAAAAAATAAGTGGGGTATTAGGGGAGCAATGCTGGTTGCATTTGGAGCAATAGGTGCAATAGTTATGCTCGGTTTTGAAAATAGATACTATGCTTTGGTTACTGGTAGAGGATAAAATGTTAAGAGTAATAGTAGTTATTCAATCTTTAGTAATAATACTGCTTGCTGTTGCTTTATTATTATCTCGGAAAAACTTTGATTCGTTAAATGTTGTTCTTATAATGATGATCGTATCACAATTGTTGTTATTAGTATATTTGATAAAATTAGGGAATCAGTGATTAGCTGTTATTTGAATTAAGTAAACTGTTAAGCTTCAAGCAGTAACTGGTTTTAAATATTTAAAATAAGATAAAGGAAGGAAGTCTAATTTAGGTAACTAAACAAAGCCTGCGATCACTTGTTAGGAAACTATCCTAACCATGATTAATAAAAAAGAGAATTTTGATGGAACTCGTATTACCAAACAACTATGTTGCTATTGAGCAAGAAGAGATGATGTATCTTGATGGTGAAGGGTGGCTTGCCTTGCTTTGTGGAGGTGTAGGTGGTGTCGCAAGCGGAATAGCAGGAGCTATAACTGGAGCGGCAGCTGGTGCAGCACTAGGGACAATAACCTTACCAGTTATTGGTACAGTTAGCTATGCATTCATTTTAGCTACTTGTGGTGCAGCAACAGGTTATATGTCAGGCTATATTACCGGCTATAATTTCGGTAGGATATTGGAAAGTAATTTAGGCTGGGACTAGTTATGAAAGATAAAAAAGTACAACTATTTGCGACTATAGTATTTATTATGAATCTATTATTAGCTATCGTGAGTTTATTTGATACTAGTATTTTTAAGCATGTTTTCCTTATAGTGAGCTATCTGGTAATCATGTTTGCCTTTCTTATGAGAAATGTGCTTTATTTCAAGTATGACGTGCAAAGCCTTTGATATAGCTACTTTTCACAATTGAGCTAATGGATTTTTAAACTTTTTGTGGACTTTTTAAGAACTTTTTAATTTTTCAATGGCTTTTTCATAAAATGAAGTAGCGTTTTTCTTGTTGTCTTTGGACAAGTGGCTATAAGTATCCATGGTTATTGATATTTGAGAATGCCCTAGCCTTGTTTGTATTTCTTTGTAAGGCAGTCCAGCATTGAGTAAGATACTAGCGTGAGTATGGCGGAAGGCGTGGAACGTTAAACGAGGGCACTCAGAAAGTTTTAAATGTTTCTCAAGTCTTGACCTAAGCGCCCTAGCGTCTCTATATTCGTCAAAGGAATTAGAAAATACTTTTTTATAAGTCAAGCCTATTTCTCTACCAACTTGCGCTTGTCTATTTTTGTAAAGCCGCAGCATGAGCACCGTCTTATTATCCAAGTCAATCATTCTAACGCTTGATTTTGTTTTAGGGGTAGTGACTTCTTTTTCACAGTTTAGAGTCTTATTTACGTCTAGTGTACCGTTTTGTAAGTCAATATCAGACCATTTGAGGGCTAAACATTCACGAATGCGCAAACCAGTCGCTAAAAGCGTCTTATACAGCACTGTATCGTAGAAATTTTTGTAAGTATTAGGCAACCGATCCAGATAATTTAAGAATTTTTTTAAGTTATCATCATCCAGATATTTTAGTTTTTGCCCTTCTTTTGCCTTACGACGTGGGACGATAATATCACGGGCAGGATTGAAAGGGATAACTTGCAAGGATACGGCGTATTTAAGTATGCGTTTATTTAACGAGTTAAGTTGCGGATATTCTTGGTAGCCTTTTCCTAGTTGATTGTACTCTTTTGCCCATTGATTAACTTGCTTTTGAATAACTGGGGGTGTTAGCTTATCTAGTTTGTAGTCTCCAAAGGCTGGAAGTAGATAGTTTTTTAGTCTACTCTTGATTATTGTAAGGGTTGCCTTTTTGACCGTATGGCAGTATGTTTCCAGCCAATTCTCCACCAGTTCGGCGTAAGTCTTTATCTCAACTGCTTTATATACTGTAGAACCGTCTTTTTCAAAGTCGATTTGAGCCTGTAGCGCTTTGGCTTTGAGTTCTCTCTTGGTTCGCCCTGATATAGTCGTCTTGACTTTCTTACCTGTTACGGTATCGATACCAAGGTAGACGCTAGAGCGATAGACTGTAGACCCGTCTTTTTTGGTGTATTCTGTTATTTTCATGGTTTTACTCCTTTTTCCATCAGCAGGCAAGCAATTAGAAAAGATTTTGAGTTTATACCATGCGAGGGACTACGAGAATGCCCCTATTTTCGATTTTAAGCAGTCAGATGGTAAATTGTACCAGAATATGAAACAAGGCGGATATGGGGCTTATATGAGCTTGTTTGTGATGGGTGTTTTTGATATAATGTTTTCGCCCCCTCAATTTAGAGAAGGGAGGTGTTATATATGCTAGAGTTGTTTTCCCTTTTTCTAGCTCCGTTACTTGTTAACGTCTTATCTGAGCTTTTCAAGTTATAGATAAAGAGACGTAGCAAGTAGCATTTAACCCTTTAAACAGAAAATCAAGATTTTTTGCATCTCAAAAATGAGCAGCAAACAGGACGAGGGGGTCACAACAAAGTTGACCACATCATCAAGCTAGACATGGCCAAGGAAATTGCTATGATCCAGTGGGAGAGTAGCAAAAAACCCCATCGCTGTAACGGTGGGGCTTTTTAGTTACATATGCTAGAAGCACTGTTTTTCCCTTTATGCTTTCATTCTAGCATACAAGCCCCAATATTTCAAGAGTTTTATTTTTTTTGATATTGTTTAGAGCGCTTTAAGCGTTCCTAAAATGCCGAAGTGTTGAAAATCGTCTAAATTATACCGCATTATACTGCATTAGAGAGTTATAGCCTAATGAGCGTGAGAAATGCCGTCATTCGCTTTTTAAATGCAAGAGTGGTATAATAATAGCGTAGACTAAGAGGTTTGAAAAAGTCCAAGTTCTTAAAATCTAGCATGATTTTCATCCCCAAACCTCAATTACTAAGCGTTTTTGGTGGTTTATTTAGTCTTATTCTCGGTATTATCGCCTGAATCTTTCCCGTTATTTCAGTTCAGGCGATATTAGACAAGTTGTCAGTAGCTAGCTTGTCTTTTTTTGTTGCTTTAAAACTGTTTTTTTCGTATTCTTTCGTAGTCCAGTGACTTTTTGAAGAGGTCAGCTAGTCCAGTTACGTCTTGATTTGCGAGGAGTTCCATATAATGCGCCCTTGAGTCTTTTGGGATGATGATAGGAGCGTTTAGATACTTCATAGCCAAGTACATAAGTATCAGGCGACCGGTACGACCGTTACCATCGCTAAATGGGTGAATCCGTTCAATCTGGATATGGGTGTCTGCTAAAATCTTTAATACTTCTTTTTCATTCTGAGCATGCTCCAAACGATAAGCAGTATTATCCGCCCATTGTGTCATCAAGTAGGGCGTTTCTGCTGGGCTAGCCGTTTGAAATTCCGCCCCGATAATGGCATTTTGAACTTGCTTAAATTGTCCGCGATCATGTTGCAGCCTATCCACTAATAAGGCGTGAAAATCTTGAACCAGCCCCACAGTAAGGGCTTGATGGTTTGCCAATGAGTCCAAGAGATAAGAAAAGGCTTGTTTATGGTTTTCAATCTCATAAAACTCACGAATACTTTTGCCGTTGCGTGGTAAGGTGCTTTCTAAGATAATGCTGACGGTTTCGGGTAGAGAGATAGTATTCCCTTCGATACCGCTAGAATGGTAGGCCATGCGTACCAGTATATCGTCCAGATAGTTTTGTGAGTAGGTCATAATTCTCCTTTCTATTTGTCACTTTTGCCCATTTTTGCGCTTTAGTCTGTAAATCGGCTTTCTATTCTTCAAATTTCCCCGTTTTTGCACAATAGACCCATGGGATGGGGTTGCTATTGGCGAATGTGGGGGAGTTTTATTTTCCTCTCATAGCTAATAATTCAATAGTTTTACCTATATTTTCTTGCTCAGTTTCTGTTAGTATGCTCCATAAAGCTATAAATTTTTGTAATCTAGCAGGGAGAAATAGAAACGAGCTATAAAAGTCTTCACGGTGCTTTACAACTATTTCGGGAGGTACGGCAGTATTTTTATAGCTTTCACAAAATTGTTTATCAATATACTCATAAAAATCTTTTGTTCTTTCTCCGATTAGCTCTTTTATCTCTTGAGTGAGGAATGTTTCAACATCAGGATAGTTTGAAAAAATTGTTTTATCCAATGCTTTTTCTAATTCTCTATACTCACTATACCCCAACAGATATCCAACGCTTACCCCGAAGAAGTCAGCTAGTTGCTGAGCTTTTTCTGGTTTTATTTGGCGTTCCTCGTTTTCCCACCGCAATATGGTGATTTTAGATATAGAAATTTTATCAGCTAATCCTTGTTGGGTTAGCCCTTTTTGTTTTCTCAGTTCTTTCAATCTATTCATAATTTATCACACCTTTCAAAGATGATTATATCTGATTTTTAGAAAAGTATCAAGAAATGATACAAAAAAATCTAAAAAACAGTTGACAATTAACCAAAATGGATATATAATAAAACACAAGTTATCCAAATCGGATACCACCTCCTCCAGCCTTTCACACTTTCAATCTATTCATGGAGGGGGATTTTTTAGAAAGGGGGAAACCTATGAGCAAACTACGAGGCTATCGAGTTATGTTAGGACTAACTCAGCAACAAATGGCGGACAAGCTAAAAATTTCTTTGCAGTCGTACAACAACAAAGAATTAGGTAAAACGCCATTCAATGACAAAGAACGTTTAGCGATTAAGTCAATGGTTGCAGAAATCAAATCAGATATAACCATAGATGAACTATTTTATAGCTAGAAAGGAGCAAAAACATGGAACTGGTTTACATGGACGGCAAGAAAGAGCCGTATACTACGAGTGCAATCATAGCTGAATGTGCTGAAGTTAAACACGATACAGTGCAAAGCTTAATAAGAAATCATCAAGAGGATTTTGAAAGCTACGGAATAATCGGATTTGAAATCCGTAAATTAGATGGGCGAGGGCGACCAATGAAAATCTATCGCTTGAATGAGCAACAAGCGACCTTGCTGATCACTTATCTAAAGAATACTGAACCTGTACGGCAATTCAAAATGAACCTAGTCAAAGCATTTTTTGAAATGCGTGAGGAACTTTCTAAGTTCCGTATGCAGAGGGCGCTAGAAAAGCCAAAAAGAAAAACACTGCATGACAGCATTGAGAATTGGGAACAAGCCCCAAAGCACGCGCATAGCACCATGAACAACCTGCTACTAAAAGCAGTAACCGACAGGAACGCTAAGCAGTTAAGGGAAGAACGTGGGGGCTATAATGGCATTGATAGCTTGACCAGTGACGAGCTGGAGCAATACCAGGCTTTTGAGGATATGGTAATAGCTATGATTGGCTTGAATATGAGTTACCAAGAAATCAAGGCTATGGCATTCAGAAATAAAAATACACGCCAAAGAAGCGCGTGAGAGCAACAAAAAAAGGCTTAGCAATAACCACACCGCAGAGCCTTTAACACTAACACTAAAACGAATTTAACAAAAAGCAGGCAAGCTATTATCAAAGAGGTTTTAGTAAGATTTATACCTAGATTATAGCATAATACAGCGGTTTCCGCTAGTACATTGAAAATAAAATAAGGTACGCTGGGAAGATTTTAAATTTTTTTCGGTTTAGGGGTTGACATTATACCGTGCATAAGTATATAATAAAAAGCACGGGCAAAAGTAAAGGAGTGATATAATGAGCCCAAGAACAGGAAGACCTATAAAGGGGAATGCTAAGCGTGATAAACGATTAGAGGTTAGACTGACAGCAGACGAATATAACGAAATTCAAGAAGTTGCTGACAGTTTGAATATTTCTAAAGCTGACACGATAGTTAAAGGCATTCAACTTTTAAAGTCACAAAAATAAAAGAAGCCTGCTACGTTCTCAACCGACCAAAGCGATAACGTAACAGACTCAGCCCCCACGAATGAGGTACGTAAATATCTTATCATGCGTACTCTTATTTGTCAAACACAGAAATAGAGTGCGCTTTTTGCGTACCCAAAAAATGAGGGAAACAATGGGAAAACAAGTATTTACACAAGAAATACTAAGAAACATACAAGAAGAAAATGGAATCATCACAGTAGACTTAATACTAGACGCTTTACCAACTTGGTCAGAAAAAGCCATCAAGGGACGTTTATCAAATTGGCGTTACCGTAAAGTTATTGACTACAGGGTAGAAGATGGGGAATTTAGTGAGATTTTCCTACTAAAAAGCAAGCAGGAGACAAAACAAGAGATCAGCGCCGAGCAACGTTTGAAGATGGATTTATATTTCAGACAAGTTTTAGCCTTAACTGGAATCATTGAGTCAAACACCAGTAAGGACAACGACAAGACCAAGGCGATTGAATTGCAACAGAAAGCAATGCGAGCAATACCAGATGACATCTATAAAGAGTTGTCAGAGATTTATGAGTAAATAGCAAAACTAAGAAAAACTAATAAAACCGAAGAGCAGGCAAGCAATTAGAAAAGGTTTTGAAAAGCATAGAGCGCCAACTCTTTAAACTGGTACTTTCTCACGCTTTCAACTTGGCGACTCTGAGTGTGAGGATATCCTGTATAAGAAACGATAATTAAAAGGTCAACGGAGGAAAATATGATAGCAGATAAATTAGAAGCTATTTCAACAAATTTAGAAGAAATACAAGAAATTCTTGTAGGAAATGGAACTGCATTAGCTAAAAGGGAAATCAGTAAAGTATTGAACGACTTAGACGATATTTATAATGAACTAACTAGCACAGAATACCATGAACAACAGGAAACACTCAAGGAACAGACGGAAAGGATGAAACAGAGAGTAGTATCTGAGGTAATAGGAGAATTAGAGTGGAGAGAATATT
The DNA here is from genome assembly GCF_013277355.1 of Streptococcus sp. 1343. Classification (NCBI taxonomy): domain Bacteria; kingdom Bacillati; phylum Bacillota; class Bacilli; order Lactobacillales; family Streptococcaceae; genus Streptococcus; species Streptococcus sp. 1343. The sequence continues at coordinate 8,663 of NZ_VMMT01000006.1, read as the reverse complement.
CATATTATAAAAATTTTTGGGGGGATATGGATCTTTTAAAATGCCTTTCTAATTTTGATGGATTTCTTTTCATAAGCACATACCTAGCGGAAATAACCAAAGAGAATGACTATCCTATGGATAAAAACCAAGTATTAAATTACGTCTGGGAACTTTTGGCAATTGATATTGCAAAGAAAAAACGAGATAAAAAGAACCTCTTGGGCTTATGGACAAGTTCGATTGAGTACACCCGTGGAATGATGATTTATGAGGAACACTGACATGAACGAACTAGATTTGACCAATACACAGGCTGCTGTCTTAATCGTGGTATTGATTGGCTTACTACTTTATCTAAACCACCGAGACCGTAAAAAAAGCGCCCAAATAGAGCGAGAAAACCAACAGACGATAGAAACACCTAGCGAGGATTTAAACCCTGATTATGGGCGATATATCCAGCTTGCAGGGGTAAGAGTTTACGGAGGGATGAAATGAGTTACACAGTGAAGATATACCTTGATAGTGAAAAAATACCAGATGAACCTTATTTTACAAAAGATATTTTTCTAGCTACGTGTATGGACAATGCAACAAAGTTAGCTGTAACTATGGGCTTGTTGACAAAACAAGCGTTGGATTCAGAGGCTGAGACAGCTATCTTGAAAACCTTGGATACAATCATAGAGACTCAAAAAGCTATTTTGCAAGGGGTAGCGAGCGGACAAATAACCTTTGTAAATAAAAGTAAAGGAGAGGAGGAACTGGATGAGCCTATCAGAGAACGATAAACGAGTATTAAGATTAATCAAGGTAGGGGCTGAGAACTCCATAACAGGGTCAGAAATTAGCCTGACAACCAAGCTAACAGAAAGAACTGTACGTGACATTATCAAGCGTCTAGTAGTTAAGCACAACATCCCTATTGTAGGGGTTAGATGCGGCGTTTTTAGTGGGTACTTTATTCCAGCGAATAAAGGCGAGTTACTAGATGGCGCTAAGGCTTTTTACAACCAAGTACAGGAGGAGAGCAAGCGCCTAGCGGTGTTGATGAATAGCGACCTAGAAAGCTACAAAGAAACCTTGAAGGAGGTGGGCGGATATGTTTAGCCTAAGCCGAGAAAGCGAGCAAGACCTAGCGCATGGCATTCTGGAGGTAGTGGAAAGATACCTGGAAGCGCATGAGAAAGCACCGCCAAGATTGACCAAGTTAATAAATAGGATTGAACTCAAAGAAGAGTTAAAAATTAGTGACAACACGCTGAATAAGTGGGAAAGTCAGGGTTTAAGACGCTATCAACCGCCAGACGATGGTTCAAGAATGATTTACTATTTAGTGACCGACATCTGGAAGTTTCTGGGGGTGGATGAATGAGAGTGCTTGAGTTAATTCTATCCGCTGAAAAATTACCTTTGTTTGGCTTTCTCAAGTCTAGCCCAACCCAAGTTTGGAAGAATGGCAATCACTATAAATTTATCTATTTTGAGCCAATAGGCGAGGGTTTGACGGCTTTTCACTACAAAGGCTTGTATGTGGTAGTTAAAGACGAAAGCGAGGAAGTAAAGGGCTGGGAATTGGCCAGAGATTTAGAGATAGGTTTGTCCAGTCCTAACTTGCTGACGATCCTGAAAGATTTAGAGGTAAACAAATTGACCGAGCAACGGCAGGGGCTTGGAGTGGAGTTAAAGGGTTGGATTTTTGACCTGATTTGTAACGGGATTTATACCAGATATGAGACTTCGCTTTTTGTCCGACTGCTATTTGTGAATGGCTACAGTTTTAGCCAGTTAGTGGACTTGTTTTCTGCAATCGTTAAACGCAAAGACCTAGCAAGCTATTTCCTAGAAGTAGCAACAAAATTCTATAAGGAGGTGGCTTTTGAATAGCAATGACATTGTAAATAAAATCATTGAAGAGAATCAGCAGCATGAACCCACTAAGGCAATAGAAGAATCAGAAAGCTATCTGAAAACCTTTAAAGGGGTACAAGGCTTTTTATTCAACGTATGTAAGAATCTTGGGGAAGATAGACCATCTAAATCTTTGGGGGTTGCTGACTTTCTTAGAAAGTATATCCGATTTGTGAGAATCAGACCAGAAGCGCAGGGACAGAAAGCGCCCTTATATTTTTATCATCCTGATAAGGGAATCTGGATAGAAGATAACGAGTTACTTCAAGATTTAATTTCAACCATTCAACCAGATACGACAGAAAAACAAGCCTTTGATACGATTTACAAAATCGCTAGACGTAGCCCGTTAAAGTCTATTCAAAATGATTATACGGTTATCGGAAATCAGCTATATAACGCTAGTAAAGAAACATTTGAACCTTTAACACCTAGCATTATTGTAACTAGAAAAATCCGTACAAGGTACGACCCAGAAGCCTATGAGCCTACTTTATACGGTTGGAAGCCCAGCAAGTGGCTTGCTGAATTGTTTGATAACGACCAAGAATTATATGATCTGGCTATTCAGATTATTAAAGCAACTATCACAGGTAGAACCCTAAAAAATATCTTTTGGCTTTATGGCGAGGGTGGAACTGGTAAAGGAACCTTTCAGCAGCTGCTTATTAACTTGGTAGGCATGGAGAACGTCGCAAGTCTCAAGATGACTGAGTTTGACAAAAGCCGTTTTTCTACCTCCATTCTGTTAGGTAAGAGTTTGGTTATTGGGGACGATGTACAAAAGGACGCAGTTATCAAAGATACGTCAAACATGTTTAGTCTTGCGACTGGTGACATTATGACTATAGAGGATAAAGGAAAACGCCCTTACAGTCTACGCTTGAATATGACTATTATCCAGTCATCCAACGGCTTACCAAGAATGAACGGGGACAGGTCAGCGATTGACAGGCGGTTTAAGATTCTACCATTTACCAAGGTCTTTAAAGGGAAACCAAACAAGGCAATTAAAGACGACTACATCAACAGGAAGGAAGTATTGGAGTATTTCACACGCCTAGCCCTTGAGACACCGACAAAGGACATCACACCAGAGAAATCAAAGGAGATTTTGCAAGAATACCATGAGGATAACAATCCAGTTATTGCTTTTGTATCTTCATTCTTTACTGATGATCTATCAAGTGAGTTTTTACCTAATGATTTTGTTTTCCATAATTGGAAAGGATTCATAGAATATTATGGAGTGAAGCTACACAAGACAGAAATGGGGTTGCATAGAGAAATTAAAAGCAATCTACCAAGCTGGATAACGGTAGGACAGAAAACAATACCAGCAGGGAGACAACTTCACATTGGTTTCTATCCGCACGAAGATTCAGCACCTTACGCACATCCATATTTTAATGGCAGGGAAAAACCTGAACAACGAAAAAAAGCTAAAAATGAACGGGGGTATTTTAATGGCAGAGCGAAAAGGAAGAAATAAGTTATACACTTTATACACTTGATAAAAAAGTGTGGGAGCTGAAACCCCTAGAGCGCCAAGGACTTTAGACGCTTATACACTTTATACGGTAGGTTTTTTCTTTTACAGTATTAAGCGCTAATTTCTCGTAAATTATATAAACTAGTGTATAAAGTGTATAAAGCGTATAAAACAGGACTTAAACCCTTGATATGACAGGCTTTTAATTTTATACACTTCGAAAATAAAGTGTCTAAAATTTTCGATAAGTGTATAAAAAACATAGATAAAAATGGCGAAAATAAGCTAGTTTACATAATTTATCTTAAAATAAAGAAAGGATAACAACATGAAAGTTAAACTATTTGAATATACTAGACGATGGGAAAAAGAAGACTTTGAGAAAGAGATCAATGACTTCATGGCAACTGTTGAAGTGCTGGACGTTAAATTTTCTGGTACATCATCTAGTGAACCTTTTAATTCAGTAGCTACCGTATTGGTATTATACAGATAATAAAATGGGGTAGATAGTACCGACCCCCTTGCAATGGTGTAACTACTAGTGACACCCTTAAAACAGATGAAAGGATAACGAATGGAGATACAAAATGGCTTTATTTATTTCAAAAGTTATGGTATAATAAAATTGTTAGAGATTCCAAGATTTGGGAGTATCACGCTTAAAATACAAGACGGCGAGATTGTCTCCAGCGTGGAATCTAAAACAATAATATTTAAAAAGAATACTGACTGAAAAAATCAGAGGTATAGCATAAAGTGGAGCAATCTATTTTGGCTATGTCTCTTTTGTTTTTGGGAAGATTGGAGGAAAAAGAAATGCCAACATTGCAAGAAGTGAAAAACCAGATGGACAAAGTACGGACTCAATTAGAGATTTTTGATCGCTTTGATGAGGAAATCAAGAAAGCAGAAAAAGAAGTTAAGGATATCAAATCCAAGAAAGCAGATGTACAAACATTTGAAGATTTTCAAGCTATTAACGTAAAAGAAAAGTATATTGCTGATATGAAAGAGCAAAGAACAAAACTTGAGAAAGAACGGATTGACTCAATCGTAGCAGACGCTAGAAAAATTAATGCATCAGGTTATTTAGGAACTGCATTAGAGCAAGATGAAACAGTGAAGCGCCAGCGCCAAGAAATCAAGCAGAAATCTATTGAGCTTTTGGAATTGATTGCAAATTATAACGAAAATTACAAAAATACTGCTGAAAGATTGGCGGATGAGGTAAGAGAAACAGGTATCGAAGAGTTATTTGACCGCCTGAATACATCCCCAGAATATAGTGGAGTAAGTAAGCCTTACATTTATAGTGGTGTAGCTGGTTATATGGGAAGCCAATACCGCTATTTAGATCCGAGTGATGATTTGGCGTATTTTGTGAATCGTATTAACTATTTTGAAGGAGAACAATAATGAAAGATGAACATAAACAACTATTTCAAGAAATCGAAGAAGAGAAGAGACAAGCTGACTTACTGCAAGGACTTGCCAAGAACGTAGAAAGTATTTCAAAATCTTATGAAGAGGAAGCTGTGACCCTTGAAGAGTTTAAAGCTATGGGCTACAAGCGTAGACATGAACTATTTGAGAAAGATAAAGCCCTGTATGATAAGCTACTAGGCAAGGAAAAACGCGGTTTGTGATGTGGAGGGGAGCAATCCCCTTTTTTTACATAAATCAGACAGAATTACACACGAGGTAGGGGAATGGTTAGAAGTTCAAAAGCAAGACTAGAAAAGTTAGAAGAGTATGCTGGAAAGATGGAATATGCAACAACTGATGAATGTATATCTTTATATGTGGATTGTTTAAGATTTGCTTTTCAGCAAGATGAAATAAAGATAGATATGGATGATTTTATTAAAACACCATTTAAAGATATTAAGCTAGCAGACTATAAGAAATCAAAAAAACGTATGGATGAACTTAGGGAAATGACTGGGATAAGTGAGTTTTCAGAATTAGAGCAATAAAGCGAGGTGAACAGTATTTGACAGGATTAAGCAGAAAAAAAGAAATATTTATGGCCAATTATCTCATGACTGGGAATGTAAAAAAAGCTAGTGAATTAAGTGAGATTACCAGAAAGACGGCTTACAATTACTTGAACGATGCAACCTTTAAGAGAATTTACCGTGAAAGACGTAGCGAACAACTTAAAGAAGCGACTACACTTTTACAGAATGCAAGCGTTGAGGCGGTAAACGTGTTGAGGGAAATCATGCTTGATAAGACAGTAAGCCCGTATGCTAGACAACAGAGCGCCCAGAGCGTTTTAAACATGGCTTATAAAGCAGTTGAAATGGTTGAGGTAGTGGAGCAATTAGAAGTATTAGAGGCTAAGATACTAAATGAAGGCGATTAAAAACCGTTTAAATAAGTTGAATAAGTTAGCTGTGATTGATGAAGTCGATACCGTGTTTTTGACGCAGATTGATACCGGACATTTTGAGGTAAGATATAGGATAGGTGGAAAAAATTCCAAAGATATTATAGAAGTCTATCCGACAAAAGAAGCAGCAGAAGAAGGTATTTCACGAATTAAAGATACAAAAGGATTGCGGATATTCTGGGATAATATAGGTTTTTGTGATGATTAGAGCTTTTCAGTTATCAATCAGATAAGGAGAATATCCTTGAACGCCGAGAAAACGCAAAAAAAGCCAGCACAGCTGACTCCTTTGTGATATTCCGATAAAAATATTATATCATAAAGGAGCGAACTAATGGAGCTGGATAAGTTTAAAACGATGATGAACGTAAGAGAGCGGATGACTTACTTTCTACGTTTCCAGAGGATGGCAGGAAGTGAAAACCAAGTTACGATAGATGAAGAGGCTTGGAAACTTGTCTTACCTGATCAGTGGCATTTGAGCGGCGAGCATGAAAAAGCAATCCGTGAGGGATTGGAAATATTCGCCAACGACATCAATAAGATAGAGAACAAGCGAGCCAGAAAATACTTTATTATCCATTATTGCTACATGAGAAAGAAAACTATAAGCGAATGCGTAGAGATGGCAGGTACTAGCTCCACTAGCTACCACCGATACAAACAGATAGCCGTCTTAAACTTTGCGAGAATCCACCAGAACGGAGAGCTAGAAGTGTATAAGTAAGTGTATATCATCTTGATAGGATATTTTGCCCTATCGTCTTTATCGTGTTATAATATACCTATCAGCAATCAGCAATAAAAAAAGCACGTTTGACCGTGCTAGTTTCTTGCCTGCTGAACTCGTCATTTATTGCCCTTTTTGAGGGGCTTTTTTTGTGGACTTTTTGAGAATTTTTAAGACCTTTTAATGATATTTAATCAAATGTGATTTTTCAAAAAATCAGTAATATCAAGGGTTTAGACACTTTAATGAATCTTAAAAATTTGTCATCTCTATTTTTATCTATATTGTTGCTAATACTCAATGAAAATCAAAAAGCAAACTAGGAAGCTAGCCGCAGGTTGCTCAAAGCACTGCTTTGAGGGTGTAGATAAGACTGACGAAG